>JACMJO010000420.1 GCA_014380605.1 Fimbriimonadaceae bacterium
ATAAAGCAAACCTGCAACAACTGAAGAAACTAAAAGCAATCTCATAACCAGTAAGCACACTGTACGAATAAACTGCGAGGGGATGCCAGTGTTTTCCACAGGCAATGGAATCGATCTCTACTTTGCCTCTACCGGAATCCCGCCTACCGCTCCGACGGCGAAGATGTAATCGTCCTTGCTCAGCTTCTTCGCGGTGTAAGTTTCAACAACCCCAAGCCTGACCGAACCCTGCCAAACCGGCGACAACGTCTCGCGCCAATAGACGGTGTAACGAGTGCCAGGGGTTCCCTTCCAGGTGACCGTCGTGTCGTAACCTTGAGCACGATTGATGCGGACGTTGGTTGGTTGTTCGCCCGCATCCCCGAGATGGGCCATGGCGATCAGGTCGATCTTGGCGCTATTTGCGAGATACCTCCAGTCCATGTGCTCGGGCAGATCGTCGATAGTGTGTTGGTGGGTGTAGTTTTCAACCGCCTCGGTGAACCTAACCGCGCTGAATCCAGCCTGCATAAACGGCGTGTGATCCCCTCCACGCCCGAAGCGGTCGTTCCTAAAAACCAGCTTAACGCCAAAGTTATCGACTGATTCACGGGTGAGAAACTCGATCACCCGGGCAAGTTCGCGCGATTGATGGGCCTTGGACTCTCCAACGGCTTGATACTCCGCGCTAAAGACTCGAACAAGCTTTTCGTTCTTCTGCCCAACCGGGTTCTTGACGTTGCCGATCATGTCGTTGCTGAGGACAGCATCGATCTTCCAACCTTCTTTGACCGCTCTTTCCGCTAACGCCTTTGAGCCATAGAGCCCCTGCTCTTCACCTGAGAAGGCAACAAAAACCAAGGTGTTCTTCCACTTCTTCTGGCTCATGATTCGAGCCAGTTCCATTGCCATCGCAACCCCGCTGGCATCGTCGTTGGCTCCCGGCGCCCGTGCATTGAGACCATTGTCACGATCGGCCATGTTGATGGTGTCCAGGTGCCCGCCAATGATAATCCGCCGATCCGTTTCGCCCTTCAAGGTCGCAACGACCTGCACAACCTCTTTCTCTTCTGGCACCCGAGCCATCTTTGGAAGCTTGTACTTCATCAGTTCGACCTCCAAGCCCGGAATCGCCCGATACTGGTCCGCGACCCAATTGGCGGATTCCGTCAGAGTGGGATTGTTGGTGTTCCGGTCGTTCCAGGTGGCGAGTTTTTCAACCGTGGCTCGGAGTCGCTTCTGGTCCACCTGCTTGGCGAGGTCCTCGGGAACGATGGTGCCTTGGGCGATAGCGGTCATAGCGATCATCAGAAGCATATCATTACCGTACCTCTTGCGATATGACAACCCGCGGCTTACGTTACTATGAACTCGTGCCCAGAGTTTTGGTTTGCGATGATGAGAGGCATATCTTGCGGTTGATCCAGGTGAATCTGGAAAGGCAAGGTTATGACGTCGTTTTACACACAGATCATAGAACGGTTCTGGATGCGTTACGACAAGGCGACTTTGGGATCCTCGTGATAGATGACGATTTCTCCAATCCTTCAACCGCAGAGATTCTAGACGCGATTTCGGAGGATTTGACACTTGCAAGTCTTAAGGTAATGCCAATGGCCCTAAGGCTGAAACACAAAAAACCTCCACAGTGAGAATTGGTGCGGAGGCTAAGATTGTTCGTTAGGCCTTGGCAGTCTTTTTTGCTCGCCGCTTCAGAGCGAGAGCAAGGCCCGCCGCACCGAGAGCCATGGTGAATGGCTCGGGGACTGCTTCAACGGACAGATTGTCGAAGAACAGATTGCCGTTATTGGTGGCATTACTAATAAACTCCAGGTCTGAGATTGATCCCGTGAAGTTGAAAGTGTAGTAGTTCGAGCTAACGTTCGAGAACGATTGGCTTACCCCGTTGACTTTGACGTCAAAAGTGCTTATGTCGCTTAGGGATCCTGCGGGCTTAAGCCAGAACGTTATCTGATAGGAGTTTGCAGTTAAGGCGAGGCCAGACTTCTTGATGCTTCCAGGGCCCGGCGATCCGGCTAGATCAACCGCGTATTGGCCAAAGAAGTCTGCCGCATAAGCCGATCCAACAAGATCGACGCCAGAAGCTGGATTGCCTAAGACTGCCCATGTTCCGTTAGCCGCAGTCTGGAAAGAATCCCCGTTAAAGAGATCCACATAGGTCGTGATTACTGGAGGGACGGAAAAGAAAGTGCTGCTCTTGGTGTACCCATTCAGAGTTTCAAAGTCCTCGCTGAACACAACCACTGCCTGAGCCTGAGTGGCGGCCACCAGTGACAACAGACCTACCGCAATTCGAAAATTCCTCTTCATATCAATCCACGACGCAACGAGACAAAGGTTAGTATAGTGCAATTTTGGAGGAAAGACTCGTTGAGTCCCCCGGAAAAATACGTTCTAGCAAATTAGTCAGGTAGGAACGGCTTATTCGTCCCCAACCCAGCCTGTCTCATACTGCGGAGCTTGCCCCTTCAAGGCATCCAACTCGGCCAAACTCATGAGCACCTCGCGTGGCCGTGGTCCGTCTCTCGGACCAACGATGTTTCGTTCCTCCATGGTGTCCAACAGCCTCGAAGCCCTCTGGAATCCGATTGAGAACCGGCGCTGAAGCATCGATGTCGACGCCTGGCCGCGCTCGATGACCCAGGTGATCGCCTCTTCCCAGAGGGGGTCCGCTTCCTGACTGCCAAAATCTCCCGACTCCTTCTTTGAATCCGCGGCGTTTTCGGCCACCGGATCGATGGTGAATATCGGCTTCTCTTGGTCTCTCCAGAAGGAGCAAATGGCGTCGATCTCTTTCTCGCTCACGTAACAACCTTGAACTCGAAGCGGCTTGCTGGCATCGATCGGCATGAACAGCATATCGCCCTTGCCGATCAGGTCTTCCGCGCCCTTTTGGTCGAGAATCGTACGCGAGTCGATCTGCGACGAAACCGCAAACGCGACCCTGGATGGAATGTTCGCCTTGATGATGCCTGTGATCACATCCACGGAGGGGCGTTGGGTAGCGATGACAAGGTGAATGCCGACCGCCCGGGCGAGCTGGGCCAATCGGACGATACTGGTCTCGACCTCGGCCGCAGCTTGGATCATCAAGTCGGCAAGCTCGTCGATGACCACCACGATGTAGGGAAGCTTGTCTTGGAAGCTAGCCTGCTCGTTCCAGCCTTGAATGTTTCGGACGCCTTGCTCGCTGAGCAGATCGTAACGTCGGTCCATCTCTCGCCAAACCGCTCGAAGAACACCGGGAGCTTCCTTTACGTCCTTGATTACCGGGCACATCAAGTGGGGTATTCGGTCGAAGAGGGTGAGCTCGACCCGTTTGGGGTCGATCATCACGAGCCTCACATCCTTCGGCGTGTTCCGCATCAGGAGCGAGGTAATCAGAGTTGCCAGCCCGATGGACTTCCCGGAGTTGGTCGCTCCGCAGATCAACAGGTGGGGCATCTTGGTGAGATCGGCGTACTTGTTGGTTCCGCTAACGTCTTGACCCAGGGCAACCGTCAGCTTGGACGGGTTGTCCTTGAACTCCTTAGTCTCCACAAGCTCCCGCAGGAAGACGGGAGTGGGAGATGAGTTTGGAACTTCCACTCCAATTGCCGACTTGCCGGGAATAGGCGCCTCTACGCGAACATGGGATGCGGCGAGGTCAAGCGCGATGTTGTCGGCAAGAGCGCTGATCCTGGCGACTCGGATTCCGGGGCCAAGCTGGATTTCGTAACGGGTGACCGTCGGACCAGTGGCGACCTCGATAACATTTGCTTCGATCCCGAACTGCTCCAGAGTGCCTTCAAGGATTTCAATGTTCCTCTGCATCTCCACGGCGTTGCGCTTTGCCTTGTTTACATTTTCTGTAAGCAGGGTCGTAGGTGGAAGTTGATAGCCTTCCTTTTGTGTGGTAATGCTTAGGTTAGGTGCGTCTTTCTTCGCTTCATCGGCTGCGGCATCTCGGAAAGCCGGAGCTCTCCGAACCTTTTGATCCTTCGACTCCGATTCAGGGTCCTCGAAGGGTAATCGCTTGGACTTCGATTCATCGTCGGCGTCCATTTGAACCAAAGCGCGGCGAGCAATCTTCGTCTCCTTCTTTGTCGCGCCCCGGGTCAAAGTCTTGTTCTTGATGTCGACGGCTTTGTCTTTCGTAGATTCCAGCATCACTCGAATCGGAGTGTTAACGCTCAGGATGATGCCAACCATGCCCATCGCACCAAGGCCTACCAGCTTTGCCTGACCTAGTAACGAAGAGAAAGCCCATCCAATGATCGCGCCGAGGTAGCCGCCGGATTGCGTAATGGAGTTAGGATCGAAGTAGTCGAGATTTGGTCCAGGCTGAGCCATGACTCCAACTACGGCCAGAAAAATCAGGGATAGACCCCAGGTCAAGCTGGTGATCCCGATCGCCTTCTTCCCGGAGATGTAGCCCGCGCCAAGCAGGATCAGAAAAAACGGCATCGCCCACGCCGCTTTGCCAAACAAAGTCTTGAAGAAGCCGCTGAGCACGGCGCCAAGCACGCCAGTATTGGCAATCATTAACGCGATGAGGGTGATGACCCCCAACGCAACCAGCAGCACGCCCACAATGTCGTGCCCACGATGCGATTGAGTTTTGGCGACCGCGCGCCCTTTGCCCGAAGCCGATGGCCGGGTGGTGACCTTCATTCCTAGACTAGCCTGCCTTGACCCGCCATCCTTGGGAGTCAAACACTAGTATACGGGACATTGCCTGAATGCTGGGATGCTTGATTGCTCGATTGGGACCGAAGTCAGGAATCTAGCAATCTAGCAATCCAACAATCCAGCAATTCCCCTCACTCATTCGCCCATTTGTTAATCAACCACCAACTGGCCTGATCATGCGGCATGAACTTGGGATGGGTGATGATCTCGAACGCGGGAAGATAGCCCAGGCTCCCGTCGCCATAGTCTCGAATCCGCCGCATGACGACCTCGATATGCTGTCGCGCCGCTTTGCATCGCTCGATATCAGCCAAGGAGCCACCAATGTTCACACTGGTTGCCTTAGCGGTTTTTTCAAGGTTTTCGAAAAGCTGACGACAAGGGGCAAGGCTGGCGACCGCGACTCCGGGCAGACCTTGGGCGTACGCTTGCCGAGCTTGATCGGCGTAGCGGACGAACTCGATTGCGGTCCGCCCAAACTCGGCTATGCCTCGGTAAGCAGCGTTCGGCGCCACTGATATCGCATGGTCCAAGATGGCTAACGCTTTGTCGCCAATCTCCCCCGTAATCTCCTCGTGGTGGTGCATCCAGGCCAGAAACGGGTTGGAGTAGAGAAGCAACCGGCATTTGAGGCTAGATCGAATCTGGCCAAAGCCGAAAACCCCGCCGAGCTGCTGAAGGTCGTAACTCATGAGTCGGGACCAGTCGGCATAGTCCGACTC
>JACMJO010000031.1 GCA_014380605.1 Fimbriimonadaceae bacterium
AAGGAGACATCCCAAACTCCGATTGAAAAGCCTTCGTGAACGCTTCATGCGTAGCGTAGCCCGCGTCGAAAGCGATCATGGTGATCGACTCCTCCGTGTTTCGGATTTGCCAAGCCGCCCTTTCGAGCCGAAGCCTCCGCGTCATTTCAGCGGGAGTCTCTCCCGCAATCGCCACTAAGATTCGGTGGAAATGATACGGAGACAGGTAGGCGCGATCGGCCAGTTCCTTGTAGTGAGGGGGATCGTCCAGGTGGCTTTGGATCTGCTCCACCGTCGCCCGGATGATCTCTTCGTAGTTCACTCGCGTTTCCATCTGCATCGTCAGGAATAATTTACGATAGCAATAGTTTCGATTACTTGTCCTGGCTTGCTCAAGTGGTCGAAAGCTGGAACGGGACTACGTGCAACTCTGCGGTAGGATGAAACCCGATGACCGCGTCTCAAGAGATCGACATTCTCATCCGGGCCAAGTATCCGATTCTGTACATTGTCAGTTGGGAAGAGCGACGAGTTGAAGAGGCCCTTTCCAAAGTTTGCAAAAACCTGAATCGGACGCTTCACACATGGTCGATCACCCAAGGCATGAAGCCCAACGTTTCTCGGGCCAGCGGTCCCGTTAAGCCAACCACCCTTCCTGGCGAATTGGAAGCCTTGGCCCTCGTTCACGAGTCGGCGGACTTCTCCGTGTTCCTTCTAAAGGACTTTCATCCGTACATGCGCGACCATCGGGTCGTGCGGCTCCTTCGGGATTTGGCCATGCGACTCAGGGGAAAGGCGCAGACGCTGATCCTCATGGGCCCATCATTGAGCCTGCCAACCGACTTGGAGAAGGACATCACCGTCGTCGATTTCGCTCTGCCTTCGAACGATGAAATCGAGACGAAGCTAGACGAAGTAACCGAAGCGGTTAAGGAAAACAAAAACGTCGAGACCAAGTTGGAGCCCCTTGCACGAGAGATCATTGTGAAGTCGGCGCAAGGATTGACGATGGACGAAATCGAGTCTGTCTTTGCGCGAAGTCTGGTCGAAAAGAAGATGTTCGATGTGGATGTGGTGTTGGAGGAAAAGAAGCAGATCATCCGCAAGAGCGGACTCCTCGAGTATTACCCCGCCCAAAACAAGATGTCCGATGTAGGCGGCATGGAGCTTCTGAAGGAATGGCTTGAGAAGAGGACCAACAGCTTCACCGACAAAGCCCGGGAGTATGGAATTCCCGCACCCAAAGGCGTCTTGATCCTTGGCGTTCAAGGATGCGGAAAGTCTCTTATCGCCAAGGCGATTGCGGCCCACTGGGCGTTGCCGATGCTGAAATTGGATGTCGGCCGAATCTTCGGCTCCCTGGTCGGGCAGAGCGAGGAGAATATTCGCAAAGCGATCCATGTGGCGGAGTCGGTGGCTCCTTGTATCTTGTGGGCGGATGAGATCGAGAAAGGGTTTGCCGGCGCCTCAAGCGGCGGCGTTTCGGACTCGGGAACAACCGCTAGAGTCTTTGCCACATTCCTGACTTGGATGCAGGAGAAAACGGCGCCCGTATTCTTGATCGCAACCGCTAACAACGTTTCCCAACTGCCTCCTGAAATGCTTCGCAAAGGGCGATTCGACGAAATCTTTTTTGTGGACTTGCCAGACAAAGATGAGCGCAAGCAGATCTTTTCGATTCACATCAAGAAGCGAAAGCGCGACGTCAAGAAGTTCAAACTTGAAGCTCTCGCCCAGGCCACTCTAGGGTTCAGCGGGGCGGAAATCGAGCAGGTGATCGTTGGCGCTTTGTTTGTGGCGTTCGATGCCGGTCGCGAGCTCACCCAAAAGGACCTTTTAGACGAGGCGAAAGTGGTGGTGCCGCTGAGTCGAATGATGGAAGAGGACATCGCGGAGATTCGGGACTGGGCCCGAATGCGGACCCGCCCGGCGAGCGAGCATTCCGGGGATTAGGGACTCGCACCTACGTACATGCTAACCTTCATCTAGCATGAAGCGGCTCGCTTTCCTTTCCGTTCTTCTCGTCTCCTTTGCTCAGGCCGAGGAGATTGTGATTCGCACGGGTCTTGGCATCCGGGTTCCTGGGGCCCGACGATCTGCCGTGCATGTTGACCCAATTGAGCACAAGATCGTCATCGGAAGCTGGAAGTCGCCAACCGAAGGCCAGGAGGGGTGGACAAAGGTCTCCGCCAATGAGAAGGGAGAGTTCTCGGGCGGACCAACCGGGGGTGGATACGTTTATTCGACTCTGGAATCCGCTTCGGAACGGATCGTGTTTCTGGAGGCTTCAGGACACTCGCTTGTCTATGTGAACGGGGTTCCCCGAACCGGAGATCCCTATAGCTATGGCTATGTTTCCTTGCCCATCGAACTGAAGAAGGGCAAGAATGAGTTCCTTTTTCTCTGCGGGCGGGGCCGCCTTAGCGCCAAGTTGGTAGACGCCCCTCAGGCAATCTCTATGGACCTTCGCGATACCACTCTCCCA
>JACMJO010000032.1 GCA_014380605.1 Fimbriimonadaceae bacterium
CCGCAACCGGACTCTCCAACCACCGCCATCGTCTCGCCTTTTTCTACTTCAAGCGAAACTCCATCCAATGCCCTGACGATGCCGCCATGGCCGGGAAATTCAACTCGGACGTCTTGGATGCTTAGCAAACTCATGAAATCTCTCCGAGGATGCTTTGGCTCCAAAATAGTCGGTTGCCGAGTTTTACCAAGAAATCATCTTGCTCCACTGTTATCAAGTTTGTCACACGCGGCGATCTGACGACTCGAACTTCGTCGCCCGACAGGATATGCAATCGAACCTGGCCATCAGCGCTGAGGACGGCATCCCCATTGGTGGAAACACGGAGCAGTATGTCGGATTCAGGATTCAAAACCAAGGGGCGGGCACTTAGCGTATGAGGGGCCAGGGCCGTGATGACCATCGCTTGAACCTGGGGATCGCAAATGGGGCCGCCAGCGCTCAGGTTATAGGCAGTGGACCCGGTGGGGGTCGAAACCATGACGCCATCGGCAGGGTAGCTCGTCAGGCGGTGTCCATTGACGACGACTTCGAAAGTCATCATCCTGACCATGACTTCGCGCTGGAGGACCATCTCGTTGAGCGAGTGGATCGAAGCGACTGACTTGCTATTTCTGAGCAGATCGATCTGCAGCATCATGCGGGATTCGATTCGGGCTCTTCCGTCGAAGAAGTCGCTTAGGCACGCGCCAAGCTCCTCGTTTGTACATTGGGTCACGAATCCAAAGCGTCCGTAATAGACCCCAAGGATTGGCGTTCCCTTCTCAGAGCAGAGATGAGCCGCTCTGATGAGGGTGCCGTCCCCGCCAAAGGTGATGACCAAGTCGCAATCCGCAAAGTCGGCCGGTGCGACCTCGTCGGCTTTGATCAGGGATGCAGAATCTCGATCTGCGCCGACCTCTTTGCCGTGATCCTTCAACCACTTCGCAGCTTCGCCTGCCGCCGTCAACGCATCGGCACGATGCTGATTGACGAGCAGATGGACGCGCACGAACTAACCCGAGGCCTTCATCCGAGTCAAGTTTGCCCTTGACTCTGTATCGTTGGGATTAATCTTCACAGCTCTTTCGAGTAGCAAAATAGCCTGTGGACGCTTGTTCGATCTCTCAAGAACGATGGCCAGATTGTTGTAAGCCTGAGTGAACTTGGCATCGCTCTGGATACTTTGTCGGAAATACTGCTCGGCCATCGGAAGGTTCGATTTCTTCAGGTGATAGAGGCCGACGCCGTTAAGCGAGGGCGCGTTCTTCGGATTTCGGCGAAGAATCTCGGTGTAGTGATATCTCGCACCATCCATATCTCCCTTGTCCCACAGCGCGTTAGCGAGGTCGAGGCGGACGCCATTCCGGGTGCTGTCGCGACGAAGGATATCCTTCCAAACCAAGGCCGCCGCATCCTTATCTCCAGATTTAGCGGTTGCGGCTCCAAGGTTGATCTTCGCTTCGATGCTCGAGGGGTTTAGTCCGACTAGCTTGTCAAAAAGCGTTCGAGCGCCCTCGTAGTCTCCCTTGCGAAGCAAGATGACGCCAAGGTTATTTAGCGTATCGATGTCTGAACCGTCGAGTTCCAGGGCTTTTTGATAAGCTTCTTCAGCCCCTTCGGCGTTACCCTCGCTTCCCCGCATCACGCCAAGGTTGAACCAGAATGCGGCGTCCGTCGACTTCTTATCCTTGACCGATTCATAAATTCTGAGCGCGTCGGCCTTTCTTCCTACCGAAGAGTAGGTTTCGGCAAGCGCGGTAGCCACCATTAAGTCGCTGGGGTCGCTCTTGTTTGCCCGTTCAAGGTAGGGCAAGGCTTCGTTCTGTCTTTTGACTTGAAGAAGGGTGAACCCAGCATTGCGGGCAAAAGTGCGATTATCGGGTCTGAGGTCGGCGGCTTTCTTGAAGCAATTCGCCGCATCAACGAGGTTCTTGCCGCCCTCAAAGGCAACGCCTAGGTTGTTGATTGTGAAGGCGTCGTTCGGCTTGAGCTCGGCGGCCTTGGTAAAGGAAGCCACCGCCTTGGTGTAGTCCTTCTTCTTCAGGTAGACGGTGCCCATGTTATAGTGGGGCTCCGCCATGGTGGGGCTTAGTTGGGATACGACCCCGAATTGGGTGAGCGCGGATTCGAGCTGATTTGTTTCTAGGTAGGCGTTGCCAAGGTTGGTTTGAACTTCCAAATCCTTGGGGCGCATCTTCGCGGCTTTTTCCAGAAGGGGAATCGCCTTGTTGGCTTCGTTGGTGCGGAGGTAGATGAATCCCAGCCAGGTCAAAACGTCGTCGTTCTCGGGAATCTCTGTGTATAGGCCCTCGAAGCTAGTCTTGGCGATATCCACGTTGCCCGACTTATAGCTTGCGACGGCTTCCATGATGCGCTGTTTCTGCTCGCGGTCCTTCTTCTGTGCGGGAGTCTCCTGGGAAGGCTGTTGCCCGCCCTTGTTGCCTTGAGCAAAGGAGCTAGGCGCAACTGAAAACGCCAAACAAAAAACTAAAAATCCAATCCTTAACGCCTTCACCGAAGTCCTCCCACTTGAAAAGAAATCACTCACTCTACAATTATCTCGCATTAAACACTTATTTGGCCCTGAAATTATCTAGATTGACCTAGCTTGCAAGCGCGTTTGGTATCGATCCCTCAAACGCATTCGTCAGCTCAATCGTCGACCACTCATGGATGAAACCGGCCACCTTTATGGATAGACCGTCCCCTTCGGACGCTTTGCCGAGGTTTTGGACCAAAAGCTGTTTTGACTTTGCCAACTCACTGACTTGCTGAACCAACGAAACTCTCACGCAGACGATGATGCGGCCAGGCAGCTCTCCAAACATTATTGCGTCTGGCCTTTCAGAATAGACGAACGCTTCACCAGACAGTTCCACGCTTACCACCAAGCCTGAGCGAATCGCTATTTCGGCGAGGGCTACCGCGATCCCTCCGTCGCTCGCATCGTGGGCGCTAAGGGCCAAGTCACTAGCGGCGATCTCCACGAGGGTTTCCCATAGCCGTCTTTCTGCGTCCAGATTTGGGGCGACGGGATGGCCATCTTCGTGTCCAGCAACATAGGAAAGAAAGGCGCTTGCACCCAAGCCTTCGTGAGTGATCCGAAGATCGGCGGCACTCAGCAATAGGAGCGTGCAAGGCTCGGATGGAGCCATTGGCAACCGCTTCTTGGCGTCTTCCAAGATGCCGACAACCCCGATGATCGGCGTAGGCGGAACTTCGCCAAGTTCGCTTTCATTGTAGAAACTCACGTTGCCACTGATGACGGGCGTCCCAAGGGCTTCAGCCGCGTCGGCAATGCCTTTCACAGCGTTGCTGAACTGCCAATAGACGTGAGGCGACTGCGGACTGCCGAAGTTCAGGCCATCCGTCACGGCTTGGGGCATCGCTCCAGTACAGGCAACATTTCGCCCCGCTTCGGCAACGGCAAGCTGTCCGCCGAAGTACGGGTGCAAGTAGGTTTGGCGGGAATTGCCGTCGATTTTCACGGCAATGCCCTTCTTGGTTCCGCGCGGGGCAAGAACGGCCGCATCGCCCTCGCCACAAGCGACCGTGGTCTGGGTTTGCACATGCTGGTCGTACTGTTGATAAACCCAACGCTTGCTGGCGATTTCGGGGGCTCCCAGGAGGGTGATCAGCGCCTGCCTGAGGTCGGTTTGGGGAACCATGGATACGTCGAATGTGGCGGCGTTACGGAAGTATGCCGGTTCCTCCATGGGCGATTCATAAACAGGGCAGTGGTCGGTTAAAAGCTTGGGATCGACTTTCGCTTCGATTTGGCCGTGCCGAGTAACGGTCACGATGCCATCGTCCGTGACGTATCCAATGACTTCGGCCTTTAGGCCCCATTTATGGAAGACGTCGATGACCTTGCTTTCACGGCCCTTTTCAGCTACTGCCAACATGCGCTCTTGGCTCTCGCTGAGCATAAGTTCATAGCCGGTCATGTCGCTCTCGCGCATCGGAACTAGGTCGAGGTCAATGGACATTCCGACCGAGCCCTTGCTTGACATCTCGATGGTGCTACAAGTAAGACCCGCCGCGCCCATGTCTTGGATGGCAACGATCGCACCGGTCTGAAGCGCTTCGAGCGTGGCTTCAATAAGCTGTTTTTCGGCGAACGGGTCGCCGATTTGAACATTGGGACGCTTGGACTCGGAAGTCTCGTCTAGCTCGACGCTGGCGAACGTAGCCCCGTGGATGCCGTCCTTCCCGGTTGCCGACCCAAGATAGATCACCGGATTGCCGGTACCGGCGGCACCAGCGGTGGTGATCTCATCTAGCTTTAAGATGCCGACGCACATCGCGTTGACCAGCGGATTACCGCTGTAGCGGGCGTGGAATCCTACTTCCCCGCCGACGGTCGGGACGCCTACACAGTTGCCATATCCTGCGATTCCCGCCACCACGTGCTCAAAGAGGTATCGGTTGCGCTCGATCACGGTCGGCTCCCCTTCCCCATCTCGGATCGGTCCGAATCGGAGGGAGTTAAGCGAAGCAATTGGGCGAGCGCCCATGGTGAGGATGTCGCGGATGATGCCGCCAACTCCGGTAGCCGCGCCCTGATACGGTTCCACGGCGGATGGGTGGTTGTGAGATTCGACCTTCATCGTGATGCCAAGGCCATCGCCGATGTCGATGATCCCGGCGTTCTCAAAGCCGTCGCCTTCTAGCGCTTCTTTGTACCGCTTGAAATAGGCGAGGACGGGGCGGGAATACTTGTATCCACAGTGTTCGCTCCACATAACCGCGAACATTCCGAGCTCGGTGTAGGTCGGATCTCTTTGGAGAAGATTAAGAATGAGCTTGTACTCGCTGTCGGTCAGACCCATCGAGGAGTACACTTCGGCCGTGATCGCGGGCATCTACCGAATTATATCCGCCGTCGTCGCCCTCCTTCTGGCGATGGCCTTATTGGGCTGTGGTTCGGGATTCAAATGGGATGGCGAATGGAAAGGAAATCGAGATCTTAAGGTTAAGCCTGGCGACAATCCTGGCATCGCGCGCACGATGGGTCAAGTCACCTTAACTATCGATTCAGGAGCCTTCAAGATGTCAGAAGCGGGAGTTCCTTATACAGGGTCCGTTCGCATCGACGGGGACAAAGCATTTCTGAAGATCGAGACAAGAATGAATATCCCGATCGAGAAAGAGCCAAAGGAAGTCCAAGATCAGATCAAAGAGATCGAGCTGACTTCGAGGACGGATGGCAAGATCGACTTCTATGATCCAGCCGGATTCTTTACCGAGCCAGTTACTATTGAACGACAGCCAGCTAAGACTTAACTTAAGCCGCTTGCAGATTTGGAATCTCAGGGAAAAGGCAGACGATCTCGGCCTGCGGAGCAATGGGATGGGTCGTCGAATTGTCGTCCACATGCGCGGCAGACTGGTAGGACAACCAATAGAACGCGGTACCAGTTAAGATATACAGTAGACAAATCATCGGGTTGTTCCTACATATGAAGTCGGATGTTTGAGGTATTCCCTTCAGGTCGGTTGGCGACCCAGGCAAGGATAAGGTCTTATTTGTGGCAGGCAAAGTTTCGGGAAGAATCAAGCGGGCAATCTCATCTTCGCTGATCCTGTTTTGCGTGGCCGGCCTTTTGGCGGCGTCCAATGCGTACTTCCAAAATAGAGATCGCGGACTTGTTCTCGGTCCGAAAAGCGATGCGCAACTGCAGTTTTTCGTCGATGCCGTGGATCGCCCAGACCTAGCGGCGTTCTACAAGAGATTCAGACCAAATGAAAAGCTGAAGATCGCCCGGAACCTTCATCAATATCAGAATCCTCGGCTCATCAAAGTCGCCGCCACATGGCTTACGGACTTCGATCCTCAGGCTCGTGAGGAGTTAGGGAAAGTCTTGATGGACCTGTCCGAGATTTATCCCAAGGAAGTCGCGGATGAGCTGACCAATGGCGGCGGGTTCCAGAAAATCGCGATCTTCGCGGCACTTCGAAAGTCGTTCGCCAAGACCCTCCCTTATGCCGTAGCCCAGCTAGCCAATGCTCCAGCAAGAAGCAACGCGGTCGAATACTTGGTCGGCTCGGGGACAAGGGCCGGACATGCCGTTACGAGAATGCTCTCGGACAAGGATCGAGAGACGAGGCTCGCGGGGGCGGACGCATTGGGCAAACTTGGATTTCGACCGGCCGGGGACAAGATTCGGGAGCTTTATGGGGCGGCTGATACGGCTGACAAGTCTCCGTACCTGGCCGCGCTCGCGAATATCGGCGATCCACAATCTGAAACCCTTTTAAAGGCGATTCTCGCTGACTCAGGTTCATCGTCGCAAGACAGATCGAGCGCCATCTTGGGTTTGGGCAGAATAGGAAGCAAGGCGTCGATCCAAGCGCTGTGGAAGGAGCTTTCTCAAGCGCCATTGGACAGGGGAGCCTTTTTGGAAGGTCTGAGCGTGGCTGGAGATTTGAGTCTCCAGACGGAGTCGGGGAGTTTGGCAGATAGATTGGAGGTAGCCGGGGGCATTAAGAGTACGCTCGCGGACAGGGTTATTCAGTCGTCGCTGGAATCGCCCTTACTTACCGACCGCGCGGCCGAGCTTTCAGACGGCCGGCCGTCGTTAGTGCCAGCCCTGTCGCGCAAGCTTGCAGCCCTTGATCCAAGTAAGGATGGGAAATCGATCGAGCTTATTGTCTCCACATTGGCTTCGACCGATGAGGGCCTTGCCGCCCTTAAAAGCCCTAGTTTGGCGAGATTCAAAGGGTTTATCGAGCGGGAGCGAAGCCAGCCGCGCTAAGGCCTTTTTTTTTCCGGGCATCTCTGGCGCGTGCAATTGCATCATCATCGACCGCTTTCTCAAACGAGCGGAACCCAGCGAGCTCGAATCCATGCTTGTGGGCCAATGCAGATATCTCGTCAACCTGACTAACGGATACGTCTTTGCCAAGAGTGAAGTTCTCCATGCGTCCCTCTAGAGCAAGCATCATCGTTTCGCTCATGCAGGCATAGGCCATCTTGTCGGGGAAGCCGAATCGCATGTTGAATTCCACATTGCCAGGGACCTTCACAACCCCGCCTTCGATCACCAGAACATCTGGCCTTTCCTTGGTCACACGAGCGCTCACATCGCGAGGACGGGCAACATCGCATACAACTGCGCCGGGGCGAAGGTGTTCGGGAAGGATTAGCTCTTTGCCCGCCGAACTCACGGTAATAATGGCATCGGCCTGGCCGATATCGGCAACGTTGGTTGAAGCAACCGCATTGTCAAGCTCGTCCGCGACGGCTTGGGTTCTTTCCAAGTCTCGACCCACTAGGATCGTACGTCCGAACGATCGTCCAAGGACTCGGGCACAAGTCTTGCCGATGGAGCCCGTGGCGCCCACTACAGCGAGCGTTGCGTTGGCGAGGTCCACGTCGAGGAGCTCGCAGGCTTTGACGGTTCCTTCAATCGCCGTCGCAACTGTGTAGGAGTTGCCGGTCGTAACCGCCTTGATCTTGGTTCGCTGGGCGATGGTGATACCACCGTCGCCAACGACGCTCGTGAATGCTCCCAAGCCGATAATGTCGGCTCCCAGACTGGCGGCAAGGTCGCCGCACTTTGCGATCTTGGTGTAGACCTCGTCGATGGGTACAGTCTTGGTCATCTGACGGGGCGTGTAAGGGAGGCCGATGAACCAGCCCTCGGTTTCTGCGCCGGTCGGGCTCTTGATGCCCGTGATCTTGCTCATGACCACCGGATCTTTCTTGCGGGCGAACGCCTCCACGATGGAATCGGGAAGGAATCGGGCAATCGGGAATTTCCGCGCCATGTCTCGCGCGGTTAAGGGGTGGACGATAAAGCCGAATCGGGTCAAGTGTTGTTGTGCTCCAGTTCTATCCTAGATGACGCTCCTGTCAATGTACCAGAGGGCGATTTAGGTCGAAAGGTCGATGATATTGGGCTTCCAATCGAGCTTTTGTAGCACGTCGAGGTAGTCCTGCTCGGTCATTTGGTCAGGTTTCTTGCCGACCAGGGCCACAATCACGCCTTCCATGACGTTGGTCGCGAAGGTTTCGCCGCCCATCATTGGGGTGGTGGTGATGACCCTTTGAACGCCCGCTTGCTTCAGCCATTCCAAGTCTGCCATGCGAACAGTTTGGGTGATAACGGTCTTGCCTTTTAAGTCGTCCGGCGCATAGCGACGGATGTAGTTCGTGTCGCCCGCCACCACCGTAGCTTGCTTCCAAATCTTCTCATGCTTCGGCTTCCGCTCTTCCTGCTTCTCGCCCGTGGGATAGAACCACTTGAAGGGCATTCGGGTGATGATGGGGAGGACGCTTGCGCCTAGTCGGCGGACATTCTTGTACTTATGGATCGGGAATGGGAGACCGATTCCGAAGAGGAGGTCGCCGTAGATCACCTTGCCGCCGATCTGATCGAGGGCCTGGGCCATGCCGAAGCGGTCTACAGCGGAGACGAGGAGGGTTGTTTCCTTCTTAAAGTCGATGATCCCTTCCCTTTGTAAGGTCTCGATGGTGGTGCGCTCAAGGGTGTGCTTTAGGCCGCTGCCGTCAACCACTGGCGTCTTTCTCGCCCGGGCGACGAGTTTAAGTATCTGGCGAAAGGCGTAGCGCTTTTCGCCAACCACCACGTAAACATCTGCCCCGCCCACGCCAAGCGCATCGACTTGCCCATCCAACTCGGCAAACATGTCGCCGAACCTCTTGAGGTCCCCATCCACGCCGATCCGCTCGATCTTGAACGATTCGCCGAGGATGTCCACCTCTTGAGTCTTATTGCGTTTGCTTGAACCCAGACTCACCGACACTACATGTTTCATGAGGGTAAAGAGTAAGGGGAAAGTAGTAAAGGGCGGAGAACAATCCTTACCCTTTACGCCTTACTCCTTACGGGCCAACTAGTAAACGGCGATAACCTCAATCTCAACATCCACGGCCTTCGGCAAGCCAGCCGCAGCGACGGTTGAACGTGCTGGAGGTTCAGACTGGAAGTAGGAACCATACACCTCGTTTACGGCGGCGAAGTGGTCCATCGAACTGAGGAAGATGGTGGTCTTGGCAACGTTCGAGAGCGAGAGCCCGGCGGCCTCCAGCAGGCCCTTGACGTTCTCCATGCACTGCTTGGCTTGAACTTTTATGTCACCAGAAACCAATTCACCGTCGGGGGTCAGGGGAATCTGGCCACTACAGAAAAGGAACCTGCCCTCGGCGCGGATCGCTTGGCTGTAGGGGCCGATGGCGGCGGGGGCGTTGTTGGTAGAAACGGCTTCTCGGAGCATGGGGAGAGGATACCGAAGGAGAAAGAGAATAAGGGAATCAGGCCATTGCCCGTCCCTTATTCCCTCTTTCCCTCACTTCCTAGCGGTTATCGCTTCATGTTGATGAGGTCTTGGAGCATCTCATCGACGGTGGTGACGACCTTGGTGTTGGCTTGGAAGCCGCGCTGGGTGACGATGAGTTCGGTGAACTCGTTTCCGATGTCGATGTTCGACTGCTCGAGGAAGCCCGAGTTGATCGAACCTCGACCGCCCGATCTGGGAGTGCCCACGACAGCGACGCCCGAGTTATCGGTGTTTCGCCAAAGGTTGCTTCCCACTCGCTCTAGCCCGTTTGCGTTCGGGAAGATCGCTAAGGAAACCTGGCCGAGCGGGCGAGTCAAGCCGTTCGTGTAGAGGCCCGTGATGATGCCATCGGTGCTGACGGAGAACGAAGACAGCGAGCCCGGGGCGAATCCGTTCTGGCTAGAAGCATTGACCTGCATTTCCGTCGCGAGTTGACTGACGGAGCCTAGATCTAAGGAGATCGGGAATCCTGGTACGCCGGAAGTAACTGGCGGAGTCAGGGTAATCGACGCTGGCGAACCGGTGAGCAACTGGCCGTTCGTAGGGTCGAACACAAGGGTGCCGCCACCGGTTACGATGTCGCCGTTCGTTCCTGCAACCGTGAAATTCCATTCGTTTGGAGTCGCGGATTCGGTGAGCGTGAGGCTCAGGTCATGCTGTCCGCCCAACGAGTCGTAGACGCGAACGATGGCCGAGGTCGATTGAATACCGGCTTGACCGAAGATTCTTGAATCCAAGTTTCCTGCCCAAGTGATGCTCGTCGTCTGCTGAACGGCGGTTCGGGCGCCGATCGGAACGGTTAGTCTCGAATTAGGGCCGACAGGCTGGTTGGTGTCGATGAGTCCAGTTGCCGGATCGGCAGACCAACCCGTCATGCGCTCGCCGGTGGCTCGGTGAACGAGGTCACCGTTGGCGTCGAGGTCGAACGCGCCGTCTCGGGTGTAGCCGATTCGGTCGCCATTGCTGACCATGAAGAAGCCGTTGCCCTGGATCGAGAAGTCGGTAGGTCGGTTGGTGGCGGCGAGCGAACCCTGCTCGTTGTTCACGTCCGTACCGGCGATCAACACGCCCAGGCCGAACTGGATGGCATTGGTACCGCCGAGGTCGGCAGATGGCCGGCCCGCACCGCGAAGGGTCTGGGCGATCATGTCTTGGAACGTGACGCGAGAGCCCTTGTAGGCGGTCGTGTTGACGTTGGCCAAGTTGTTGCCGATGACGTTCATGCGCGTTTGCTGCGCTTTGATGCTGGCGACGCCAGCGAGTAGTGCTTGTAGCATGTGTTTTTCTTCCTTCCTGTTCCGATTGCTTTAGCAACTGCGTCGACACGAATCTTCGACGCCCGCCGCTGGGTTGGTTGGGAAGGAGCCTGGCCGCTTCTGGGCTTCGGCAAACACTCGGGGAACTCCCGATCCTGCTTTGTTCCCTTCCCGTTGTAAGTTCGTCTGGGTTACACAATCACCGCGCTATCGATGTTCGTGAACACGTTGTCCTTAAGATGCTGCTGGTCGACCGCGGTAATAACGGTTCGATTCTTGATGCTCACCACGAGGGCGGAATCGTCGATCAGAACCAGGGATTCCTTGGCGCCCTTAGCGGCAGCCCGATCTACCCCTTCCAGAACGCGGTTCCATTCGGCTTGTCCAAACTCGATGTTCCGGCTTTGAAGCCTCGTTTGGGCGTGTCCGCTAACCTTCAGGCGATCTTGGAGAATCGCGGAGAAATCGGTAACGGAACCAGCGTCGATCTTCTTAGGCTGGACCGGCGCCGTTGGCTGGCCAACTAGGAGATCGCTGATTCGACTGTTTTGAATGCGAGTATCCATTTTAGTTTTCGCGTATCTGCTGAATCGCGGTTGCCTTAACGTCCACGATGCCACCGTTGGCTTCTTGAATACCTAGGAACTGCTCCCCATTTCGAACGGTTAGCTGAACCACACGGCCAATCACGATTTCTGTCATGCC
>JACMJO010000421.1 GCA_014380605.1 Fimbriimonadaceae bacterium
CAAAGAGCTTCCGTATTCCGGTCCGCGAAGCCACAAGGCTGCAGTTTCGCGCGGACATGTTCAACGCGCTAAATCATACGAATCTCAGCGGGCTGCGAACCAGCCGCAACGACGCCTTTTTTGGACGGCTCCTGAGCACGCGGGGCGCACGGATGATGCAAGTGGGCGCTGTACTGAATTTCTGAAACGAGTATGGCTTGTCTCATTTCTCGACGAAGGCGTCGACAAGGTGCTTGACATTTTCCAGGACCAAGCACACATCAATAGGCGATTCGTCCGTAAATGTTGCTACAGGGATGTTGAAGAAAGCAGGATTCATTCGCTACGTGCGAGGAAAGATCACGATGATCGATCAACCGGGCTTGGAATCGGCCTCCTGCCATTGTTACCAGGCTATCGTGAGGGTATACGCCTCGCTCCGCCCTGTGAACGAGGCGGTCTAGAAGGCGCGGGCCTCGATGCGAATTAAATAATCGGCTTGTCGTACTTGGTCGATCAACGAATGGGACGCCGCGCATCAAGTAGGTTGCCGCCGCTAATTGCCGCATTCCGGCGAACTCGTTGATGCGTCGGCCATCGTCCGGCGCGATGTAACGATCGACGATTAACTTATCTCTTACCGACGGGTGGATCCGTTGAAAGGAGGTAAGATCCATGCTGCAGACGGGGAGGATTGTCTAGCAGGATATGGAATCGGGCCGGCTTTGTAAGCTTGGTCCTTATAGTAGGTTTGGTTTCGTTGCGGCCCGCTATTGCCCAACGTGACGATGACGAAGAGCGCAATCTGCGCGGCTTCGATGTTCAGATCAATGACAATGCCAGGCGTATGCTGCGCGACGGGCGACGCATCTTTCGCTTCGATACCTTTGGCAGCGAATCTTTTTGGGGCGACAATCTGAAGCTTCATCAAGCTATCGCCGGAACGGCGAACGGAGGGATCGGCGCAGGGCTGTCGCCCAAGATGGCCCTCACGTTGGGCCTTAAAATCGATGCCTCTGTACTGCGCGACGAGCTTGTTCAGGCCGTGAGAGCGGGGAGAGTTAACCTCGACGATCCAGCCGTAACGGCACAGCTGATCAAGCTGAATGCGGTTCTGGAAGTTACAGGACTCTTCGGATCAGACGACAAGTTGCGGGCAATGGGCATTCAGTGCGCTCTCTGCCATTCAACGGTAGATAAATCGTTCAGCACCGCGGCCATTCCAGCAGGCAACATTGGCGCCAGGTTGGACGGGTGGCCGAACCGGGATCTCAATGTAGGCGCTATCATTGCGCTGGCCCCCGATCTCAAGTTCTTCGCCGAAGCCCTGGGCGTGGATGACGCGACGGTGCGAAGAGTGCTGAACAGCTGGGGACCAGGGAAGTTTGACGCGGAACTGATCCTTGATGGAAAGGCGATGCGGCCAGACGGAAAATCCGGGGCAACTCTAAACCCGGCGGCGTTTGGCCTAGCTGGTGTGAACCTTCATACCTACACTGGGTGGGGCAGCGTCACGCATTGGAACGGCTTCGTTTCCAATCTTGAGATGCAAGGAAAAGGTACGCTCTATGACCCCCGGCTCAATGATGCAAGCCGGTTCCCAATCGCAGCAAAGCTGGGTTTGGGTACAGGAGCATTAATCCGGGAGCGCTTCAAGAAAGTGGCTGTCTACCGGGACTCCCAGGGCCAACTGCACAGATCCACCGCCATATGCCCGCATCTCGGTTGCATCGTGGATTGGAATACCACGGAGAGAACCTCGGATTGCCCCTGCCACGGATCTCGATTTGACCCATATGGAAAAGTTCTCAACGGTCCGGCAAACACGGGGTTGGGTCCGGCGGAATAACCTGGCAGCAGGTTGAACAATTCAACGTTTCCAATTGTTTCTAAAAGAAAGTCTGAAGGAGGAAAGTATGACTAAGAAACTTGCAATGCTCTTCGGGATCGTCTTCGTGCTGGTAGGACTTCTCGGCTTTGTTTCAAATCCCATTGTCGGCCGTGCGGGGTACTTTATCACCAATCCGGCGCAAGA
>JACMJO010000422.1 GCA_014380605.1 Fimbriimonadaceae bacterium
CGGGGAAGATGCGGCCGTCCTCTCGCGTGTAAACCCTAAGACCGCGGTCGGTAAGCATCCCCACGATTTGCTTGTTCGTAAATCGATAGCAAGCAGGGCGAATAAACCGTGCTTCATTGGGGCGAAAAGCGCGGAGCACATCCTCTAGTCCTCCGTCGTGGGTGATATTGCACTTGCCTCCGCCGCTAATCAATATCTTGGTGCCGAGGCGGCTCGTTTTCTCAAGGAGTAGTGTTCGGGCACCTAATGAAGCGGCTCGCCAGGCCGCTATAATGCCCGCCGCCCCTGCCCCTACCACCACGACATCCGCTCGATCCACGAACAAATTGTGGCAGAAGGCTTGCGGTTTCAATATTTATTTGCTATCCTAATGATATGGCTACCGAACGAATGAGTCTCCAATCAGACTCCCTGACCGCCCAGGCGCTCCTCATGAACGAGTTGCTCAACGCGGCCATGGAGCCAGCATTGGCGGTCCAAGGTTTGAAGCCATCGACGTTCGATCTCCTAAGCACTATCCACGCCGCCGGCCCCGACGCCACTCAGGCATCTATCGCCAAACGGCTCGGTATCAAGCCTCCGTCCTTAACCGAGAGCCTGAGATTGGTCAAGCACTTGGTCGAGCAAGCGCCAAGCGCGACGGACAGTCGCGTCAAGCACCTGAGGCTTACCGCCCATGGCTCCAAAGCCCTTTCATCAACCATAAAATCCATAGATGCAATATCGAAAGCTATTACCTCGGGAATCGATAGAGATCAATTGTCAATTGCCGTCGAGGTATTGAAAAAGGCCAACAAGATGCTGGCCCAGACTATGTAGTTACTCGCAGTCGAGAAAGAAAATGAGCAAATCTTCGCAAGAAACTCGAACCCAATTTCACGACGTGATCCGTCCTTACCATCAAGTCGGAGGTACCAACCTGTGATCCGAATCGTCGGCGTTCAAAGGAATGATAGTCCAGACGAAGAGTTCGTGCTCTTTCAGAACCAGGGCACGCTTCGCGAAACCTTAAGGGGCCACGTCGTCCTCAGCGAATTGGCGCTTGAGTGCGCGGACAACTTCGACCTGGCTCATGTCTTTCGCGAAGACGAGCAGGTGCCCTGCGGTATGTATGTGATTCTGTATACCGGCCACGGGAAGCCCCGCTGGGCGCGCACAAAAGACAACGCCCTGATCTTCTTCGCATATATGGGTCGCGATGAAGCGATATGGGCCAAGTGCCCTGGTCCATTGCATCTCCTGATGAAGCAGCACTCGTACACAAACCGCGCAGCCAACCAACTCATGGCCTCGTAGTTAGGTTAGCTGCGTGGCATGTGTAGTCAGCTTCACTGGATAGATACCGTGGTCCGCACAACTCCCGCCCGGTCATGCTTGAACGTAAGTTCATACTCGCCGGGAGCCAAGACCCACTCAAAAATGGTTTGATCGTTATTTCCCAACGACCCCCACGACATGGAAGCCGCCGCGCCTATGGAACTCCAACCTTCGAGCTGTGGTCCTTCGGACCTTAATTTCCCGCCCAACAGCCAATCGGGAGGAGATCCATCGATCCGAGAAATCTCCGCAACAACGCCGCGGCACATCTTCTTGGTGACAGCGGTCTTTGTCACGTAAGTCGGCAACCACCCAACGTTCTGAACCACCACTCGAACCCTGCCGCCGTCGGAAACTAACTTGGAGATCGAGAGTCGAGGCGCAAGCCCCGCCTGCCAGATCACCCAATCAGCCAGGGGAGAAACTTCTTTTTCTAAGAACTGGTGAGGCGGATTACGGAACGCATACTCTCTATCCCACCCCCCGATTTCGACCTTGCCAAGTTGAGGATGGTCGAACTCTCGCCAATCCTCATAGCCTTTTCCATCTAGGGCAGAGTCGCTCCACTCTAACATCTTCACATCGTGCTCGTGTGGATGCTCCCTGAACCAGTCGATGTACTTGTAATCCGTGATCCCAGCCTGCCGCTGAGGCGACCAAATCTCCGTAGTCCAAGCGTAGACTCCGCGATGCTCGTACATCCAGTCGTCGAACACTCCCGTGATGACTTCCTTCGGGTGATAGCGGAACTCATGATAGTTTGAGATCGCCGGATACCCCGTCATCTCAAACCCCTTGTCGCCGATAGCCTTGAAGTTCCAAAGATCCTCAGCAGGTAGTTCATCGTCGGCATACCGGCTTGGAGGTCGCAAATGGACTCCGCTAAACGTGTGGAAGCAAACGGCGCCGCAGATGTTCGGGCGCCGGCAGATGGCATTGACCGCGGCATGGATTTCCGGTTCGCTGGTGGGGAAGGGGCCCGCTCCATGCTGTTCGCCCTCCAATCTCCAAGCGCTTGGGAAATTCCGATTGAAGTCTAAGCCTTCTTTGACTTTGCGATCCTGAAGGGTTAGTCCGTCCCAGTTATGAAAGATGCCTTCCGGCAAGAGTCGGTAACAGGATGCTCCTCCCGCTTCGCCCGGATTCCGCTTTCTCAAGAGTCGAGGATTCAGATCCGACACGATCCAGGGCCCGTTGTTGTCTTGCAACCGCATCCAAAGCATCCGCCCATCGCCGTCCATGTCCTTTCGCTCGATGCCATACGGATCTTCCTCGTCGTAGGGGTATGCACGGGTGCCCGATCGAACGATTCGCGGCGGGTCTTCCGTGGCCCACTCTGCTCCGTCGGGATTCAGGCGGGGAACCACATAGAAGGCATGGGTCTTTAGGAGCTCCCGCTGGTCCTGGACCAGTTTCTCGATCAGCTTTAAGGCCGCCGTACTCGCACTTAGTTCGCTGGCATGGATGTTCCCGTCTACCCAGAAAGCGGGCTTCTCGATGGCTGGTCCGGTTCCCAGGTCGGTAATCGTCGCCAACCAAATATCCCGCCCCTCATGCGACTTCCCAATCGACTCCGTTTGAACCAAGTCCGGAAACTCCGCTGAGTAGGATTCCAAAATGGAAGTCAGGTCCGCATAGCGGTAATAACGATCATAGGCCACATTTGGCATAGGACGAGATTACCCTTCGTATTGCGATAGCGTTATTGCGATGTCCAAAACTGCGTCAGCGCATCATCACCATCGCCTCCATTCGCGGCCCAATGCGCCATAATCATCCCGGAATGCAGGAGCGGCCTAGTTGGGATGCCTATTTCATGCAGATTGCCCATCTCGTGAAGACCCGGGCGACATGTCCCCGACGCTCTGTAGGAGCCCTCATCGTTCGCGACAAGCACATCCTCTGCACCGGATATAACGGCGCGCCGAAGGGCCTCCAACATTGCCCCGAATTAGGTCCGACTCACGACTGGCCGGTCGGATGTCTCCGTGCAGGCCACTGTATCCGGGCCCTGCATGCCGAACAAAACGCGCTTCTCCAGGCGGCTATGATCGGAATCGCTTGCGAAGGGGCCACCATCTATGTCACCTGCCAGCCCTGCAACAACTGCGCCAAGATGA
>JACMJO010000423.1 GCA_014380605.1 Fimbriimonadaceae bacterium
CGCTGGTGAGCACAATCTGCTTGCCCAGCGAATGGAGGTAGTTGAAGGTATGGAAGACCTCTTCCTGGGTCTTGTCCTTGCCGGCGATGAATTGAATGTCGTCAACGAGCCACAGCGCAACATTTCGCTGGCTTCGGCGGAAACTCTCGACTCGGCTGTTTTGAATTGCATTGACAAACTCTTCAGCGAACTGCTGAGCCGTCACATACACAACCTGAAACTTGGGATTCTTGGTAAGAACCTCGCCCGCAATCGCATGGAGCAGGTGGGTTTTGCCCAGCCCGCTTGGCCCGCAGATAAAGAGCGGATTGTATCGACTGCCCGGTTCCGACGCGACCGCCTTTGCCCCCGCATGGGCCATTCGATTGCTTTGACCGACAACGAACGATTCAAACGTATAGCGACTATTAGGTTTGAACGCGGTCTGGTCAGAGGCAGGCGCGGCAACCGAGACTTCTGACGCCTTGGAAGTCGGCTTCTCACGGGCTTCCCAGGTCAGCTCGATTCGAATAGGACGTCCAACTTCGTCGGACAGGTAGGCTTCGAGAACAGAAAGGCACCGTGCGCTCACCCACTCGTGGACGAACTTCCCGGGAGCCGCGATCTTCGCCTGCTCCTCCCCAAGAGAAATCGCCTTTAAAGGCCGTATGAATCGCTCGAACGCCTGACCGGGTAGATCGGCGCTGACTCTTTTTGTGACGTGGTTCCAAGCGGTGCGAAGTTGAATATGATCATCAGAGTCTTCAAGCGAATACTGGTCGTTCATTGCATGCCTACGAAGGGACCAAACGAGGCCCCGGGGAAAGGGATTATACACAGGCTTAACAATTCCAACCAGCCTTTTCACACGGGAAATTGGGCAAAAATTGACAATGAATGGTGGGCAATCTTATGGAAACTGAAATATGAGCCGTTTACTTAAATTTTCGATTATTTTGGGGCCAGTAACATTCGATTTCTTGTTCTTATACACAGTTGTCTACTGGGTCGTGAAGGGAGTAGGTTAACTAACTAATGATGAAAGTTCTCGGTGTGCTTGCCGGACAAGACGTTCCGATCGAGGTCGTCGTTGCATGGTGCCGATCCGCAGATTTCGTCATCGCTGCCGATGGAGCTGCCAACCGTCTCATCGATTCCGGTGCAAGTCCTGACCTTATCGTCGGCGACCTCGATTCCTTAGAGCCTATCCATGCTTCTACCCACGCCAGGGTGAAGGCCGACCTTGACCAAGAAACAACCGACTGCGACAAATTGCTGATTTACGTTCAAGAGAATCTCCCTGACTCAGACCTTTCCATCGTCGGGATCGAGGGGGACCGCTTCGACCACGTTTTGGCATCCCTTCATAGCATTGCCAGGATCAGCCCGAATAGTCGATTGATTCTTCGAGACGGTGTTGCGTGGTTCGTTCGCTTGGGCCAGGAGGTTATCGCCTCCACAAAACCTGACCAAACCATGTCCCTTATCCCGATCACCGATTGCACAGGGGTTGAGTTGACTGGAGTAGCTTGGCCGCCCAAAACAGAGATTTCCCCCCTTGGCGCCACTAGCATTTCAAATCAAGCCACTGGCGACCATGTCCGCGCCAAGATAATGACCGGGATGGCATTGCTCGTCCTTCGAGCCGATACATCAAAACCGGACTGGAGTTAGGCGAACCAAAAGGCAAGAATCTGCGGTCAGACTATCGACTAACGAGCGAAGATACTGCCTAATTGCTTTTGAGCTTGGTATGATCGGCGCAGGAGATTCAAATGGCTGACGATCAAAGCACCGTTGCGCAAGTTGACGAAGAAGTTTTAGACGATGTTGAAGTGGCGGAAGAGCCTTCAACTGATGAAGCAGTAGCTGATGTCGCATCTACCACGGCTACGCTCACCGTGAAGCGTGGCGGAGTGGAATCGGAAGATAAGTTCGTATTCCA
>JACMJO010000424.1 GCA_014380605.1 Fimbriimonadaceae bacterium
GTTTGTTACAAACAGGTCGTCGCCAACTAGCTGGACCTTATCTCCAATTGCATCGGTAAGGGCCTTCCATGTATCCCAGTCGTCCTCTGCACATCCGTCCTCGATTGAAATGAGCGGATACTTCTCGGTGAGCGACACCAGGTATTCGACTTGCTGGGCGCCGGATCTCTCCAGCATGTCGCCCACTTTGTAGCGATACTTTCCGCCCTGATAGAACTCGCTTGCCGCGGCATCGATGCCCAAGAAAATTTGCTTGCCGGGGGTGTAACCGGCTTTCTGGATCGCCTCGATAATGTAGTCGAATGCTAAGTCTTGGTCGGCAAGGTTTGGAGCAAAGCCGCCTTCGTCCCCGACACCCGTGTTAAGGCCCTTTGCCTTCAGAACCGACTTCAGAGTGTGGAAGATTTCAGATCCCATCTGAAGTGCTTCGGAGAAGCTCTTGGCTCCCACTGGCAAGATCATAAACTCCTGAAAATCCACGTTGGAGTCAGCATGCTGTCCGCCGTTCAGGATGTTTAGTTGAGGCACCGGCAGCGTGTTGGCCGTCACTCCCCCAACATAGCGAAAGAGTGGCAGCTTTGCGTTTAACGCCGAAGCTTTAGCAACCGCGAGCGAGACGCCCAAGATCGCATTTGCACCAAGCTTGCCCTTGTTGGGAGTGCCATCCAGTTCCAACAGCAGGTTGTCGATTCCGATTTGGTCGTTTGCATCGTGGTCCAAGAGCGCGGGGGCAATCAGCTCGTTGACATTCTCGACTGCCTGACGAACGCCCTTGCCGCCGAATCGACCCTTATCTCCATCTCTAAGCTCCACGGCCTCAAAGGCGCCCGTGCTGGCTCCACTGGGCACGGCGGCC
Source organism: Fimbriimonadaceae bacterium (assembly GCA_014380605.1). GTDB lineage: Bacteria > Armatimonadota > Fimbriimonadia > Fimbriimonadales > Fimbriimonadaceae > 55-13. Next base: position 857 of record JACMJO010000424.1, read on the forward strand.
CTGCCAAACGACCCGCTCTGGAGGAGGACGTCGACTTCAATGGTGGGGTTTCCTCGGCTATCAAGGATTTCGCGGGCGGAGATATCTTCAATGTAGGGCATGGCGGTAATTTTTGAACTGTGATCGGTGAATCGTTACAAGCAAGTCGAATCTCGATTTACTATCTACAAATTACCAACCTGACCGAGATTACCTCCCCGCTCGGCTCTGTGGAGGCTAGGTAACATCTAGGTTAACGATATGTCCCTGGCCCTGTCCAAAGAGAACTACTTCTGGCACAAAGTTCACTCCCTCACCGGCATCGTTCCCGTCGGTTTTTACATGGTTCAGCACTTGACGCTGAATTCATTCACGATCGCCGGTCCGGATCGATTTGATGGAGTCATCCACTTCTTTGAATCTTTGCCCAAACATCTGTTCTTGGTCCTTGAGATCTTTGCGATCTGGCTCCCGTTGCTGTTCCATGCCGTCTATGGCCTCTTTATCGTCAACCGTGGACAGCCGAACTACTTTGAGGGCAAGTACAAGTGGTCCCAAAATCGAATGTATCTGCTTCAACGGTGGAGCGGAATGTTCTTGTTCTTGTTCTTGGCATTTCATGTCGCTACCACGACGATCGCCAAGTACATCTCCGGGTCATCGACGGGCATTGAGTATGCCGCTTGGCAACAGAAGTTGAGCAGCTACGGGTACATCTTATTCATCGTTTATCTGATTGGCGTTCTGGCTGCCAGCTACCACTTGAGCTACGGCGTTTGGAACTTCTGTATTCGCTGGGGAATCACAGTTTCCGAAACCGCACAGCTAAGAATTCAGAAGTTCGCCTTTGGGATGTTTGTTGTGGTCACCTTGCTTGGCTGGGGAGCGCTCGTGGGATTTCTTCTTCACGAACCTAACAGCGCTGGCTCAACGACGTACATCGACTCGGACAAGGTAACGATGGCGCTTAAATTGCCCGATGCCAAGGCTCTGGCAGTTACTCCATCGTGACCCGGATCGCTTCTATTACCTGGCTCAAGTCGGGCAGAGCTGCATACTCATAGATTGGGTTGTAACCAATGTGGACATCCTCTCGGGCTACCAATTGTGGTGGAGATAGGAACAGGTTCCAACGTTCCGGAATGCGGGTCATTTCCGCGATCACGGTCTGGCCAAAACCACCGGTCCGGTTATCTTCATGGATAACCACGAGACGCCCTGTCTTCTCGACCGATTGGGTGATCGTTTCATAGTCGCAGGGAACGATCGACCGTAGGTCGATGATCTCAACCGAGCACTCGGAGGCGAGCTGATTAGCGGCTTCGTCCGCTAGTTCAAGTGTGTTGCCCCACGTCACAATGGTGACATCCGAGCCAGCCCGAACAACCTTGGCCTTGCCAAACGGAACCGGTTCGACTGACGCCACGTCAACGTGCTTGCGGAAGATGTGCTTAGGAATCAAGATGAAGTGCGGGTCGTCCCCTTGGATGGCTGTCCAGAACAAGCCGGCGGCATCTTCTGGAGTCGAAGGAATTGCCACCTTCAGCCCCGGCGTGTGGGCTAGATAAGCCTCGTTAGCTTGGCTGTGCCATAGTGATCCACCCGGCAAGTAGGCGCCATAAGGAGCGTAAATCACGCAAGGGCACTTCCATTCGCCGAAGGTTCTCCAGCGAAGTGTGCTCATGTTGGAGGTGATCTGGTTCCAACCCGGAGCAATGAAGTCGATGAACTGGAGCTCAAACACCGGCTTCATGCCCCAACTTGCCATGCCAATCGCCGTGCCCATGATCGTGGCCTCGGCAAGGGGAGAATTGTAAACCTGCTTTGGAAACGCTTCGCTAAGTCCCTTGGTGAGTCCAAACACACCGCCTTTCGGATCCTCGATGTCTTCGCCGAAGAAGATAATGTTGGGGTCGCTTTCCAAAGCCTTCTTGAAGACCTGATTGATCGCGGAGACCATCGTCTGGCGTCCAGGTTTTATGGGCGGCGCTTCGGCAGGCTGGACCTCTCCGAAATTGAAATGAAGGGTCTCGCTGGCCAATGGGTCTTGTTCCTTCTCCGCGCGAAGGTAGTCCTCGTCGACCTGGCTGGCGATCTCCTCCTGGATTTTATTGAATTCAGTTTCCGTCAGTTGCCCGGCGCCAACGAGCTCCTCTGACAGCAAACGAATGGGATCACGAAGCGCCATCTCCTCGATGTCCTCTAACTTTCGGTAGACGCGGTGGTCGTCGGAAGATGTATGCGAGGAAAGACGGTCCAGGTCTGCCCACAGAAGGGTTGGCCCATTGCCTGATCGTGCCTTTTCAGCCGCTTCGACGCCAGCCTGGAAAACGTTCTCGGGCTTCCTGGCATCGATCTTGACAATGTGCTCAGGGTTGATTGTGCCGATGTTGAAGGGAAGGAACTTATCGGTAGGCGTAGAGATTCCAAACTTGTTGTCCTCGACCACAAAAATGATGGGCAACTTCTCTTGCTGGGCAAAGGCTAGGGCCTCGTA
>JACMJO010000425.1 GCA_014380605.1 Fimbriimonadaceae bacterium
GTCGTTCACGGGCACCGGCGCGAACCAGATATCGACCCGCTGATAGCCGGAGGCGACAATGCTGGCTTCCCGTATGTATGGGAAACCCACGCCTCGTCCGGTCAAGCCGATCATTCGGGCTGAAATGTAGCTGTTGAGCGGACTCCAGAAGAACCCGAAAAAGACCAGAACCCAGAGCGGGAAGCCAGGCACCAAGAGGCGGCACAGGATCACCGCGAATGTCACTGAGAATAGCCACACACTGATGGCAATCCAGATGGAGACATCGCCTCTGCCTGGCGGTGGAGAAATGCTGATTTTTCTTTCCTGCTTGTACCGCCTGGCATCGGCAAGCGCCTTGAAAACCAGCGCGAAACCGATGAATGCGATCGCGATGTTCACGCCGATGCCGATGGATAGCCAGAAATCCATATCGGCGGCTAGTTTAGTGTTTAGGGCGTCGCTTCCCATTTTGAAATGGGGAAGCAGGCCGGCGTTGTAGAGGATGGGATTCATGATCACCATCGCCAGGATGCTGGCGGCGCAAGACCCCGCGACGATCTCAAAAGGCAGGACAAAGCCCATCAGAACATTGCCCAGGCTAAAGGAGATTCCGACGATCGCGGCCGGCAGAAATCCTTGGACGGTAGTCGTGTAATCCTTGAACGGGATCGGGAATATCTCCAGCGGCTCGCCAAAAAGCGTACCGGTGACAACCGGTAATCCGATGTAGACGAGCCCAAACAACAGACCCACCACCGTGCCGGTCGAGAAGATGCTCCAGCGCCAGCTTTCGGTTCCCGCTTCAGCAAGAGCGGTTGCTCCCGACGCGGCAACAGGAGCATAGGGGAATGGAAGCTTCTCAATGTCGCTGGTGACGCGGAACAGGGTGTAGCCCATTCCCATCCAACTCAAGCGGTTGCAAAACTCAAGCGCCACCATGATCAGGATTGGGATCAGCCAATCTGGATGCCAAAGCTCGCGTTGATAAATGGCCGGGCTTGCTCCGCTGGGCACAGCCCAGCTAGGAATCTGATTGGCAAAGGGAGCCGCCGCTGGCGAAGTGGCGAAATAGGCGTTCCAAATCAGGTTCGCGAACGGACCGCCGCCCAGGCCCTTTTCGATCGCGATCACCGAAGTTAGCGATGACGCGATGTAGAAAAGGATGTAGATTTCTTGCTTCCGAAGAGGCTGAAAGCTGCGTCTCGCGACCTCGGCAAAGAGAACGATCGTGACCCACTCTGCGGCATCGCCAACGCCCTGTCCCGCAACCAAACCCAAATACAGGCCGCCCGGGAGCATGAAGAAGGCAATGAACAAGGCCCCGATCATCGACCTGACGGTAAATCCGTCTTCGAATGTGGCCTCGATGGGGGGCGGTGGCTCAGGCGAGTCGTCGCTGGGTCTCTGGACTTCGCTCTCCGCCATGTACGGATTCTATTCTGTTCGCGGAACGAATAGTCCTGCTTGGAGCCAATTCAAGGATGGATCGAGTTACCCACCGAAGTTGAAGTTCAATTCGAGATCGAAGCCGTTGGACCGATAAGCGCCGTTAATGAGCGCTGAGTCCAAATTGCTCACTCGGCGAACTTTGTAGCTACCAATGAGCGACACGTTTCGATAGAGCTGATGCTCGTAAAAAGCGCCGAAAAAGTTGTCGGTCTGCGGCAAATACCCAGAAGTGCGGCCGTAGGCAAACTGCACGCTCGCGTTTGATCGGTTATTGATCTTGTAACGCATATAGCCGTCAAACCCTAGGCTATCTTGGGCGAAGTCGCTAGAATTCCCGCTAATCAGGGTGTTCATCCCCAACCGGTAGGACCACTGCCCCGCCGGGTTGCCCATCAGGGCCATATCGAAGGCAAGGGAGTCGGATCGGGTTGCAACGCCCAGGAATCGAGTTGCCGTCTTATCGAAGCTCGTGGTGAGCAACGTGCTGTTCCCTAAATCCCAAGTAACGCCCAACCCATACGATGTGGTTTCAGAGTTAGAGTTGTAAATTCCTGACGATCTTGACTGATACAGTCGACTATTCAATGTCGCCTTGTTGGAAACGCGGTAGTTAGGCGTGATCTGGACAAACTGGTAGTCGCTGGCCCCGTTTACAAATCCACCCGACAGGCTGCCTCCGCTAAAACCGTTGCCGCCATAGCCAATGCCACTTCCATTCTGAAATCCACCAAGCGTAGCCAAGGAGCCGCTGTCGCTCTTGCTGAAAGTGGCCTCGAAATCGAAAGGTCCCGACATTGGGCGGTAGCTCGTAGACAGAGTCAGATCGCTCCCTTGGCCCGTTTTGCCGAGCGTCTTCGTCTGGCTGAGGCTCGCTCGTCCGCCGAAGAACCAGCCGTTATTAGTTGAGTAGTCGCCAATGAAGCGCAAGGCATCAAGGGAAAGGGCGCCTCTTTGGGTGGTCTCGTCGACGGTAATGGGTCCAATCCCACTTTGATGCTCCAGACTCAGGCGTGTATTGAGTTTGCCGAAGGACTTTGACGCGGACAGTGCGGTCGTATCAATCTTTGTGTCCGATCCCGAAAACTTTGATTGAGTTCGGTTGTGCTCCATGGCCCAGGTAATGCCCTTGGCCGAAGGGTTATAGCTGACAAACGCCCGTTGGTTCGCATACTTGGATTCGTTGACGACAGAAGTTCCGTCCGCCTTGTTCGTCCTGACCGAGATCGTGCTGTCGTTAGCGCTAAGCCCCCAGCCCCAGGCTTTCTTCTGGTAGTCGAGGCCGACGTCGAGCGCCTTTTCGTTCCGATTGAATCCGCGCGTCTCAACCGTCACGAAGTTGCTCGGCACGTCTCGCATCGAAGCCCGGGCCTTCAAATCTCCAAAGCTGTACTCCGCCTTGACCCCACGAGCCGTTCCGCTCAAAGGGTTGATGCCATTTTGTAGTTCCCCAGATGCTTGGCTATAGTGAACGAAGCCCTTCTTGCCGTTGAGAGGCAGTTTGTAATCGAAGCCGATCACCCGTCGATCTCCATCGATCGTTTGCAAAGGTTTCGGAGTGTATGCAACGGTAACTTCGTTGATTGCCGGAATCGGCCTCAAGAAGAAGATGATCGAGTAGATCGTGTTATTGCCGCTGTCCTTTCCAAAGACATAATCCACGTTCTCAATCTGTAGAATTCCATTGACCTTGACAACGATTGGGCGGGTTGAGAGGGGCTCGAAGTCGAGAATATAGGGCGACGCGGGCGATTCATAGCCCTGGAATCGGTCGGTTCTTGAGTTAAGGCCCGTTCCACCCCGCGCGACCTGCTCGATCGCGGTGAATCCTAGGCGGCCGTACTTGCCCATATCGTAGGACAACCCCGCCCCCTGGACGGTTCCAGAGGTTGAGTTATAGCCGAGCGTTTCGTAGCTCATCACGATCGTGCTTGTGGGGGGCACGATTCGATTTACAAAGGTGATCGAACCAACTTGATAGTTAATGGTGTAATCCAGACCCTGGCGCATGGTCATACCATCGACCTTAACCTCTTCAGAGTCGTTCACGATCTGCGAGTCGCCAATGAAGTATGGCCCTGGGGAGTTAGCTCCTTGGAGGCTCCTGGTGCGAGCGGAACTCTTCGACTCCGTTCTCAGGGCCTTGAAAGATAATCGTCCCTTGTTATAGCCAAAGGTTGCTCCGCTGAGGGTCTTCGTGTATCTCGCAAACTCGTTTGTGTTAAGGAGCGACGCACTCGTCAAATCTCCGTAGCCAAGCTGGAATCCGTCTCGCTTGTAGTCCAACCAAATACGCTTGCTCTGAGGATCGGTGTACCGATCGTCAGTCAAGGTCATGTTGAAGTTGAAGAAGCCAAGGACCTGGTTGCCAACTAGGGTCATCTGGCCGGTGTCCGTAAAGCGCTTCGACCCTTGTCCGAAGTAGTTCAGCGAATCAAATGCTTCCCTATCGCCCGAGACTGAATGCATGTGCAAACCAACCGTGCGGCGACCGGTAATGGAGATTCGCTTGAGGACGGACTTATCGAGCCAATCGAACAGAGGTGGTAGGTGTGCATGGGCCAAACCTGCACTAGCAAGCGCACCCCAAACCGCAATCCCACGAACTGCCTTCATATTCCTATGCTAGTTGACGTTTACAAATCTTGATGCGTTCGTCAGACGCTCACCCTATATTCTAGCCGCGTTCGGGAGAATGTCCGCAAGGATGTCCATGTTTGCCCATGCCAACTTAACCAATTCCTCGCGTTTTCTGGATAGGATTTTGTCGTTTCGCTCGCGATCCTTCATGAACTGAGAGAAGGACTCGAACAGGCGTTGGGGGGTCAAACCGGTTACATTTGGTGCTGTTTGCAGGTCTAAAAGCTTTGCGAATGCGGCAACCTTTGGGTCATAGCTCACCATAAATGGCGGAACGCCAACCGTTGTGGCCAGGATGCCCGCATGAAGGCGCATTGCCACCACGGCATCGAGGCGAGACATGCGCTGTTGCACATGCATCGGCGTTTGCATTTTTCGCATGTCGGGAATCTTGCCCCCTTGCGACTTGCTGATATCCAAAATCAATGGACCGTCATGCTGACGGTCCATCTCAATGAACACCGGCATGATCTGGGCATTGAAGAGCAGCCTTGCAAATTCGCCAAAGAGCGACCGAATCTCATCCTTCTTTCCGTGTGGCCGCACGGAAATTCCGACCGACTTCATGGTTCCAACGCCAAAGCCGACGGCGTCGGATTCGGCGGGGCTAGGAAGCAAGAAAGCCAAGTCGGCCGTAACTCGAATCGGATTCTTGACGCCGAGGTCTTGGATTGCCGCCTTAGATGCCGGATCCCTCACGGCGATGGCATCGGCCATCGAGAATGCCGATGCTGCCCACCTTTTACCGAGAAACGATGTTAGCGGGCCTACGCCCTGCCCGAGGAAGATGACTTTAAGTCCCTTCGACTTGGCGAGCTTCACGAGTTGGCCATAGTAAGCGACGCTCTTGACGCTGGTCGAATCCTGAAAGATGCTCCCTCCAGGAAAGACAAGGGCGTCAGCGGTCTCGAGGGCCAGCCGAAACGCACTCATGTCCCGTCGGTCGATGGTCTTGAAACCGTATAGGCGGGACATCTCGTCGGGATTGCCGCTCATGACGGTTACCCCATGAGCGGTATTCCCTAGGCCCTGTATAAAGCCTAGAAGGATAGCGTCATCGCCTAGATTTCCAGCACCGAAGTATCCTGCTAGAAGCAGGTTTGCCATTAATTCTCCCTCATCCGTTTCAAGCCGACATGCCGCACAACTCCCCAGGTGCAAAATCCGATGATACACCCAGGGATCAAACCGACTGCGTTCCTGATTAGGCTTAGGGCCACTGGCGTATGCAAATGACAAAGGGTGTTCACGATGTCGGTCTGGCCAACTGCGCCAACTGTCAAACACAAAATCGTCCAAGGCGCCAGCGCTACGCTTCCCGTTTTCCTTTGCCACAGTAACAGTCCAATCCCAACGATTAGCATCGGGTGGCCGATGAGGAACGACTTGGTTCGGGGACGCACAAAAAGGAATTGGTCCAAAACGCTCCGGAACTTCAGTTCGAGATCGCTCACCCCGGCGGGATTGTCGTTGCCTGTTCGAGCATTCATAAACATGAACGCCACGAGAAGCCCAAGTGAAAGAAACGCCGCGCCCCATGTTATCGGGTTCTTCATGGCCTCGCGTAGATTGCCAAACCTCGCCGCAAAGTACCACCCCGCCACGATGATGGGAGTGAACACGGCTACCTTGATCCCTCTGAATTCCTGGGCCTTGACGAAATAGGTCAAGCCGTTTAGGAGTCCGGCGACCGCTAACCCTCCCACCAGGCTAATCGCGCTGACGAGTAGGAACTCAACAAGGATGTTCTTTCCTTCCCTTGCATCCAGAATCAGGAAGGCCGTGATCGGAAATAGAACGGCGATCAGGAGTGCAGCGTACGCCTTTCCTGCCCCCGAAACGCTCGCAATACAGACAAGCCCAAACAGAACTGTGGCCGCAATTGCCAGTTGCCTCTTGGGTATCAGGGCCGATGCCACGAAGTATGCCGTCGGGATTGCGGATAGGGCAATGAGTATCGTTGCGGCGATTGGAACTCCCGAATCCTCAAATGGCTTTGCCGGTCCCATGTCGCCGCCCTCGCTGCGGATTGCGTCGTTGATGGACTTGAGGAAGCTGGCAAAAGACTCAAGCGGATACTGAGAGGCATAGCTAACAGGGCGGACCAGGAGCACTCGCATGTTGCGCTCTCTTGCCGCCTTGGCATATCGATCGATGGCATCGGTTAACGGCAGTTTGTCTAGCTCGGCAGTCTGAGCCGAATGGAGGCGAACGACCAACTGTGGAATCGCCGCAACAACATTTGCATCGCCGCCGATCTTCGTGAATTCCGGCGACGCGTAGAGAAGTCCATTGGCTTTGATCCCGGCCACAAGATCGGGGATGGCATCTCTGCGGCCAAGAACCTGGTCGCCTTGCGGGAGGAAAATCTTTGCTCCAAGTTCCTTTGCCCAGGCAACGGTATTCGTCACGTATTGGCTCGATGCCCCTTGCGGGTTCGACATCCGGCAGATGATGTCGAGGCCCCTCTGCGAGACTAACTGAGAAATACTCGGATTCAGTCCAATTGCTGTTTGTCTGATAAGCGATGGGCTGACGAATTCAACGCGGATCGCAATCTGGCCGGATTCCTGGCCGGTGCTTACCTTGGCCTTGGGGAACCTCTCCCGTAGACCCCTCTGAACGCGATCGGCCAAGGCTTCCAAGGCCTTTTGCGAGTTGATGGTTCGATCTTGCCGAAGGATCACCTCGTTTCCAGAAATCGACGCGTACCCTTCCGAAATCAACTCGGATATGGTTTCTTCCCCCAACGCAACCGCCGTCACACCTTGTGCTTTCAGGTTTTCGATCGCCTTGTCGATTGGGGTGCCTTGGCTGGCGGCTAGCGACTCGATCGTCTCAAACTCCACCGCTAAGGTGATTGCTTTGTTTTTCGACTCCGCTTGATGACGCTGTAGAATCGAGTAGCCCGATATGAGCGCAGTCAGCGCGATGCATGGCAGTAACCAAATTGGTACGACGGGGCGAGTCATAGGGTAAGCCGAGAAAATTGTAGCCGTTCTTGGTCTCGAGGATTCGCCCAGACATGACCTTTTGGCTTCAAGAATCCAAGACCCTTAACAACTGTTAGGCCTCCGTCTGCATTGGCCCCAGAACCTTTTCGCGGCCGCCTGCGATTAGCACGGTCAGCATCCCCGCCAGGAACCCTCCCGCATGCGCCCAGTTGGCGACTCCATTCTGAGGTACGAATATTTGGTAGAGGAACCATATCCCAAGAAGAATCCAGGCGCTCACCTCGACAAACGTGAAAAAGAACGGAATCCAAATCTCAACCTTCTGCGCAGGGAAAAGGAGGAAGTAGCAGCCGAGGACGCCTCCAATCGCACCTGAGGCCCCGAGCACGGGGACGATTGAGTTGGGATCGACATAAATGTGAGCGGCGGCAGCCACCAGTCCCCAAAAGAGGAAATAAAGCATGAAGCGGATCGGGCCAAAAGCGCTTTCCACACCGCCGCCAAAGACAAGTAGGAAGACCAAGTTTCCGAAGAGGTGGATTAGGTTTCCGTGCAAAAACATGCTGGTGAAAACGGTCGCCATGGGAAACCAGTCGCCGCCAAGCAGCGCTCTCGTCACTTCTTGAGGCCGCATCGCCAAATCTGAGAAAACGACGTTGGGGCCAAATATCCGACCTTGCCGGTCCCAGACAAACAAGAGGCAATTCAGTGCGATCAGAGTCCAAGTGACGATTGGCACATAGCGGTCTTGTCGGTCGTCTCGAATTGGAATCATTCGCTCTTTGCCAGTGTACCGAGGGGTTAACGCGTTGTTTTTCTGGGCGAGAACAAGCGGCGGCGGTGTAAAACGTGGTTGTGTCCATCGCTAGCCGCCGTGTTTTGATAGTTGCAACGCTTGGGATTGCAGTGAGCAGTCCGCTAGTGGGTAGGACACAGGAAAACTTAGACCTTCGCCGCCCCGTTGTAAAGATTCAGTTTGAGAACTGGAAACAGGAAGGCGACCCGGAGAGAATCCGAGAGTTCACCGTTTCATTTCCAAGCGCTTTCGAAAGCGGAGTCGCAACAAACGACACTGTCCCAATCCGAGCTTTCCTGCCCAAAACGGTGAGCGGCCCCATTCCCGTGGTCGTCATCCTCCACTACTGGGGGGCCAAAGACATCAAGGTTGAGCGGAGCCTTGCCAATCAATTGGCGGATCGAGGCGTGGGCTCGGTAATCATGACCTTGCCTTACCACTTGTCAAGGACGCCTCCGGGCTCCAGATCGGGCCAGCTAGCCATCCAGCCCAACCCAGAAAAGCTTCGCGCCACGATGATTCAGTCAGCGCTTGACGTGAAAAGGACCGTCGATTTCATTGAATCGCGACCTGAATTCGATGCCACGCGAATCGGCATATCGGGGACCAGTCTAGGGGCCCTCGTTTCCTCTCTAGCTTATGGGGTCGAGCCGCGAATCTCAAGGGGGGCCTTTGTTTTAGGAGGGGCCGACCTGGCCGAGATAATGTGGAGCAGTTCTCTGGTGGTGGAAGCAAGAGACGCGTTACGACGAAACGGCTTTACGTTCGAGCGACTTCGAGCCGAGCTTACTTCGGTTGAGCCCCTGACCTATTTGGAAGCCAAAAAGAGTTCGCCCGTATTCATCATCGGCGGCAAGTTCGATACGGTAATGCCCGTATCGTCCACCAAAGCGCTGATTGCGGCATTTGATTCTCCGAAGACCCTTTGGCTTGACACTGGCCACTATGGAGGAATCTTTGTCCAGTCCCGAATACTGAAAGAGGTTGCCAACTACTTCCAAGCGGAATTCGCGGGAAAATCCTATCTGCCTCCCAAGAGAATCTATGCTCCGACCCTAAGAATTGGCGTTCAGGCGATCGCTCCCCAAGGATTTGACATCGGAGTTGGTATCGACCTTTGGAAATCGAACGAAAGGGGAGATTTTATCGGAACCGGTTTTTTGACGCCCCGGGGCCCCCAACTCTTCATTGGAGCTAGGATTTCGAACGGCGTTA
>JACMJO010000426.1 GCA_014380605.1 Fimbriimonadaceae bacterium
GCGAAGAGGAAACAGGCTGGGCTATCCACGGCCACGGCGATCACCCAGGTGCGCGGATGCGAATCGGCTAACATAGCGGGTGGGCTGTAGGAAAGTGGAAAATGTTCTTTATATGTTCCGATGTTCAATGCTCGACGGAGTGCATATAAGCGAAGTCAGCCGCCTCCATCTGATCGGCCTGCTGCTTCATGAGGCGAACTACCCCTCCATCGCCCTTCGGGCGCCACCTCCCCTTTCAGCGGAGGAACCGCGATGCCTGCTAACGACCGAGGCTGTGTAAAAACGTGAGGCTGTGCTATGGTTTTACCGGATTTGCGGGAGGCTTTGAGATGGGCCGTTTCGTTGAAGGGGAAGACCGCCGGCAGGATTTTCTGCTGCCTGCATCGCTGGATGATTACGTGTCTGAGGACAACCCGGTCCGGGTGGTCGAGGCCTTTATCGACGAGCTTGATCTACACGCGTTGGGTTTTGCCGGCGCGACGCCTGCCGAGACCGGGCGCCCGGCCTACCATCCTTCGACGATGCTCAAGATCTACCTCTACGGCTATCTGAACCGGGTTCAGTCGAGCCGTCGGCTCGAGCGTGAAGCGCAGCGCAATATCGAGCTGATGTGGCTGACCGGACGTCTCGCTCCCGACTTCAAGACCATCGCGAACTTCCGGTGCGACAATGGCCCGGCGCTTCGGGCGGTGTGCCGGCAGTTCGTCATACTGTGCCGGTCGCTGGGGCTGTTCGGACAGGCGGTGGTCGCGGTCGACGGCAGCAAGTTCAAGGCGGTCAACAACCGGGATCGCAATTTCACGGCAAACAAGGTCGCCAGGCGCATCGAACAGGTGGACGCCAGCATCGAGCGCTACCTGGCGGCACTCGACCGGGCTGACCGCGAGCCCGGTGATGTCGCCGAAGCCAGGACAGACCGGATCAAGGAGAAGCTCACCGGTTTGCGCCGCCACATGCAGTTCCTGAAGGAGATGGAGCGCCGGGTCGAAGCAGCTCCCGACCATCAGGTCTCGCTCACCGACCCGGATGCGCGCTCGATGAACAGCAGCGGCCGTGGGACGGGTATCGTTGGCTATAACCTGCAGGCTGCCGTCGACACCAAACACCATCTGATCGTCGCTCACGAGGTTGTCACCGAGGGCAACGATCGCGTCCAGCTCGTGCCGATGGGCCTGGATGCCAAACACGCTATGGGGGTCGACGAGATCACCGTCATTGCCGATCGCGGCTATTACAACGGCGATCAGGTGCTGGCCTGCGAGGGGACCGGCGTGCTGCCGTGCATTCCCAAGTCGCACACCGCGATCGGCATCAAGACCGGCATGTTCAGCCGCCACGACTTCGTCTACGACGCTGAGCAAGATCATTACATCTGCCCTGCGGGCGCGACGTTGACCAAGGCGACTGCCCGCTCCGATCGTCGCGACGACATGGATCAATATCGCAATCTTGCCGCATGCCACACATGCGCGCTCAGGCCGCGCTGCACGCCAGAAAAAGTAAAGCGCGTCATGCGCTGGAAGCACGAAGGCGTGCTCGATGTCATGCAGGCAAGGCTCGACCATATGCCCGATGCGATGATCCAGCGCCGAAAAACCGTCGAGCACGTCTTCGGTACGCTCAAATCATGGTCGAGTAGCGCGCATCTTTTGACAAAAACGCTCGAAAAGGTCCGAACCGAAATGAGCCTCTCGGTTCTCGCCTACAACATCAAGAGAATGATCCGGTTGTTCGGCGTGCAGCCCCTCATCCAGGCAATCCGAACCTGACCAACCGACTTCCAGCGGTCCCGACACGGCTGCGATGACGCTTCGATCGTGCCGTGCAGAAGCGTTTTTACACAGCCTCGACCAGTTTTTGCCATTCC
>JACMJO010000033.1 GCA_014380605.1 Fimbriimonadaceae bacterium
GCCTTGGCGATACGCTCGGGCACCACGTTGATCGCCGAACTCTCGATATTGACGCGGTCTAGGTCCACAAACCCAATCCCCATCTCCTGAGCCTTGGCTTGAAGAACTTCGCGCTCTCCAACAATGCCAAGCGAAATGAGGACGCGGCCCAAATCGGGCTCTTTCGTCTGTTGCTGAACCTTTACCGCCTCTTCGAGCTGCTCAGGCTTTAAGTAGCCCTTCTGCTGGAGAAACTGAACCATTGAAACGCGAGGCAACGCCATCTGCTTTATCCACCCAACCCGTTAGGAGCCGGCTTAAGGGCTTTCGCCCTCCCCACGCCGTGCTCGTTAAACTCTATTCTAGACCAAATGGCCCATTTATTAGCGTTAAGGAATTTGGAGCGCACTGTCCTACCAATGACGAGAATTGTCAGGGAGAACGTTCGCGCCATTCGGCAACGCACTAGAAATGGTAACTCACAAACGCCGGTAGCGCAAGGGCAAACTCGGAATGTGGGGAAAGTTTACGGGTTGATGGAAGTCCTAGACAACGAACTGGCACTCTGGGTACGACGTTGAATGGTGTGGAGGTTCCAAGAAGAACACATTGAACACACTTAAGACGGGAATTCTGCTTGTAGTCGTCGGCGCGATTGCGGTTGGTATCGGCGCCGCGTTCTTTGGCGTCAAGGGAGCCGTGATCGGCTTGCTGATCGCCTTCGCCTTCCAAGGCTTCTCTCTCTTCGCCGGCCATAAGATGGCGATCTCGTTTGCTCGCGGACAAGAGTTTGGACCAAATGATCTCCCTTGGTTGCGGCAAGCCGCGGAACGGCTTAGTCAGAAAGCCAGCATCCCCATGCCCAAGCTTTACCTCTCGCCCGACCCCCAGCCAAACGCCTTTGCCGCTGGCTGGAAGCCAGAAGTTGCCGTCGTCTGCTTCAACCGTGGCCTGATCGAGTTGATGCCCCAGGAAGAGGTCATCGCGGTGATGGCCCACGAGTTTGCCCACATCAAGAATCGCGATATGCTGACGATGACGGTTGCGGCCGCCGCGGCAACCTTTATCAACTTGATCGCCCACCTCGCCTACTTCATTCCCATCGGCGACGGCCGGGACAGAAATCCCTTGGTCGGGCTCTTGGTTATGATCTTCGCGCCCATTACAGCCACGATGATCCAGTTGGCGATTTCGCGAACGAGAGAGTTTGGCGCCGACGCGACGGCCGCAGAGCTTCTGGGAACGCCGAGACCCATGATGAGCGCTTTGCAGTCATTGGACAAAGGAACGCACGCGATCCCGTCCGCGACCGCCCAAACCTCCACCGCTCACATGTACATCGCCTCGCCTTTCAACGGAAAAGGCCTATCCAAACTCTTCAGCACCCATCCCCCGGTCGAAGATCGGATTCGGGCGTTGCAGGCGTTGGCTTGATGTGAGTTGTGGTTTGTGGTTGTGGTTTGTGTACCTGACAAATCCGTCCGATCAGTCCAATCAGTCGGATTCAAACCCAGACCACTTCCACACACCACATCCCACAGACCACAAACCACACTCCCCGTCCCCGGTATCCTTTAGCCGCTTTGATCCGAGTCTCCCTCCAACAGATCGTCGCTTCCGCCGTTGCCAACCTGGTCCAGTCCGGCCAGCTTCCCGAGGCGGTGAGCGAGGTCCGTATCGAAATCTCCGATACCAAGCAACCCGAGCACGGCGACTACGCTTGCAACTTCGCTCTCGTAGCCTCGAAACCGGCTGGGATGAATCCGAGACAGTTAGGTGAGGTTCTTGCTCAAGAGATCCGATCATCAGGCAATCAGATCATCACCGAGGTTGAACTGGCGGGCCCAGGATTCCTGAACCTCCGCCTAAGCCCAGGTTGGCTAGCCTCCTTTGTGCCTCGAGTGCTAGAAGCTACTGATCGATTCGGCCAAACCCCGCCAACCGCCAACCGCCATCCGCTGGCTATTAACGTCGAATTCGTCTCCGTAAACCCCAACGGCCCCATCACCATCGGATCGGGCCGAGGCGCGGCTTATGGCTCGACTCTGTGCAACGTTCTGGAAGCGGCAGGAAACAAAGTCCACCGCGAGTACTACATCAATGACGGCGTGAACTCGGAGCAGATGCGAGTATTTGCTGAATCGGTGCGTGCTTTTGCCTTTGGCCTTGCTCTTCCGGAAGGCGGATATAGAGGCGACTACGTTGCGTCTGTGGCCGCAAATGCGGAGCGAGATCAAGAAGCTTGGCTCAGCGCAATCCAGCATGTCGCACAGCAACATGGAACGACGGCCACATACCTTACAAAGAGGATCAATGCAGCTGTCAAGCGGCGCAAGTTGCTGTCAGAGAGGTTACGGACAACAACCGACAGGTTCAAGGGAATCGAGGATATTGCGTCACTTGGCGTGAAGGTGCTCGCTCAAACCCTCAAGAGGGTTCAGACCCTTCAAAAGCAATTAAGTGAAGTTGACTCTAGCTTCGAGGAGCTAAAGAGGCGGAGCATCAAGTTAGGTAAGGAATTAAACCAATTTCAGGAGTCACTCGATAGGATTAGAGCTTCGGAATCGGACGCTAGAACAGTTTTCAAAATAGTGGGGAAAAATGCTATCCATCTGCCTATTGTTGCCTTTCAGATTATTGCTCAAGCAAAGATGCTTGAAAAGCAAGCCAAGGACCTGACAGCATTCGGCGTGACCTTCAACACTTGGTTCTCCGAACAATCCCTCCACGACTCCGGCGTCGTTGCCGCTGAGATCGAGCAGATGGTCGCCTCCCAAGTCGCCGATGACGAGCCGGTTCGCTATGTCTTAAAGCTTGCCAAGGGCGGAGTCATTGAAGACGTAGAACTACAACCTCAAACTGGCAAGGCGGAGGTAGATGAGGACGAGCATGGAGACGGCCCAGCAGAGGAGAAGGGGAGCGGAGGAGCGGAGGAGGAATCCAGCAATCCAGCAACCGAGCAATCCAGCAATTCCAAGACCCTTTGGCTCCGGTCCGCAAAGTTCGGCGACGATATGGACCGCGTCCTCAAGCGCCGCGACGGCCGCCTAACCTACATCGCCAGCGACGTTGCCTACCACAAGGACAAACTCACCGACGCCTCCGGCACCCGAGGCACCGGCCCGGTCGACAAGATGATCACCGTCCTTGGTCCTGACCACCACGGCTACATCGGAAGGCTTCAAGCGGTAGTTGCGGCGATGCTGAAGGCGGAGGGACTGGTTGGTAAGGGGGAAGGGGTAAAGGGTAAAGAGCAAAATCCACCCATTACCCCTGACCCCTTACCCCTTACTGAAATCGACGCCAAAATCTACTCCACCCCTGAAGAGCGCGACCTTTGCCGAGCCGCTTTGGCTGAAGCAAAAGAGAAACTGGAAGTCCAGATTTTCCAACTTGTCCGATTCGTCAAAGACGGTAAGCCCGCCCCCATGCGCAAGCGGGACGGCAACATCTACGCCCTCATCGACCTCATGAAGGAGATTGGCGAGAACGTCAAGCCAAACGGCACTGAGGAGGAGAAGCTAGAAGCCGGCAAGGATGTAGCGCGCTTCTTCTACCTGATGCGCTCCCACGACACCACTTTCGACTTCGACCTCGACCTCGCCCAAAAGCAGAGCGACGAGAATCCGGTGTTCTATGTCCAGTACGCTCATGCCCGAATTTGTAGTGTGATCAGCAGGGCTGTGGGTGTGTTTGGTAAAGAGGAAGGAGTAAAGGGTAAAGAGCAGCCTAACGAGGAGCCCGATCACTCCCATACTCCTTACTCCTTACCCCTTACCGATTTCTCGCTCCTCTCCCACGACAAAGAACTCTCCCTCATCAAGAAAATCTGCGACCTCCCTTTCGAGGTTCAGCGGTGCGCCGAAGACTACGGAGTCCACCGACTGACCACCTTCGCGATCGAGTTGGCCCGAACCTACCACCACTTTTACGACGCCTGTCGGGTCATCCAACCTGACCAACCTGAGCTCTCAAGCGCCAGGCTGGCCCTGTGCGAAGCAACCCGCCTCGCGCTAAAAGGCACGCTCGACCTCCTGGGAATCTCCGCCCCAGAGCGGATGGACAGAGCAGAACCAGCTGTCTAGGGTGCGGCGATTCATCGCCGC
>JACMJO010000427.1 GCA_014380605.1 Fimbriimonadaceae bacterium
CTGGGCACCATCTCTCTTGACTTGAAGGAAGACAAGACGTTTGAAATGACCGTTGTCTTCCCCCTGAAGGGTACATGGGTTCTCGCCGGAAGCAAGCTCACCCTCACGCCCACGCTCAAGGAAGGCGAGACGATGAGCTTTGGCGGCAAGAAGACGATGGACTTTGAGGTTGATGCAAGTGGGACCTCGATGACATCCTCGATGGATGATGACGGCATGAAGGGAAGCTTGGTGATGACCAAGTCTGACGCCGGAAAGTAACTTTGCTTCAAGCAGGAATCTAGTCGCGCCGCCGCGAATCCCGATGCCATGGTTGGCGCGTGGATCGCGGCGGTTTTCTTTGCCCAAGGCTCGATGGACGTGATGGGAACGGACGTAGGCATCCGGGTTCACCGGAACTCAGACGGCACTCTCGGGGAAAATTATTTGGCACGGGATGCCAAGGGCAAAATGAGGGTGATCTTGACATCGCCGACGCTTGGCGATCTTGCGATCAAGGACAAGGTTCGGACGAGCCCACTGCTCCAAACCGGTTCCGAGGGCCTCTTTGAAGCTCCGCCTTCCTTTGGGTTTACCGAGTGGCGCAACGGGCAGGACGCCTCGGGCAAGACCATCGAGCTAGTTGTCAAAGGCGAGGGCTATGTTCTTGTCAAGTCGATCTCGATCCCTTTGAAGGGCAATCGGCTTTTGGTCAGAGTGTCGTGCAATTTTCAGCGCGAAAATCCGGTGATCCGGTATCTGCTGGATACCTATGCCTTTGCCCCCGATGGCAAGCCCATGAGGGCCTACGGCAAGCCGGATGCAACCTTTCTCCCCGGTTTTCGCCCCCGGAAAGACGGCGTAGTTGGGGACCACTTCTTCCGCTCGCCCATCGCGACCGTTCAAAAAGGCGAGCTCGCCGCCACGATCATGCCCGACCTAGATGTCCTGGCAAAGAATCGCTACATTCCCACGATCCTGGACATCGACGCGAAGAACGGAGTGGTGGACGCTCCGTTGATGTCCTTTGGCTTTGCCGATTACAAACTGGTTGGCCACGTCTATTTCGCGAACGACTCCTCGATGACCAAGCCCGCCCCGCCGGAGCTTCTGTTTGCCCATGAGATCCTGCTGGATGCAAGGGCCGAGCCGTTCGGGGCCTATCAGAGGGCCGCGAAGTATCAGTGGGATCGATATGGGCACCGTTACTTCGACAAGGTTCTTCCCCAGGCGATGCCTTTCGAGGAGTACGCCAAGGTCTGCTATCCCGCGGCGCTGAATGAGAAGGAGACGGGAGGATGGTTCGAGCATGAGCTAAATGGACACATCGTCGGCGGAATGCCGAGCGGTTGGGGTCGAGCGGAAGGCTGGGTGAGCTGGCAACCCTGGTTCAACCAGTTGAGATCCGCTTGGGGCATGCGCTGGTGGGGGAAGAAGCTGGGAAACAAGGATTGGGTGGAAAAGGCGGACAAGATGCTGAATCTGGCCCTGGCTGCGCCTGCTAGCGTCGGCGCAGTGCCCACAACCTATCAATCAAAAACCAAGACATGGAAGGGGAGCCTGATCACCCCCGACCCCAGGTGTTACTACGACCTCACCAATATGGCCTGGAAAGGCATTTGGATGTTGCGTTGGCTCGAGATTGAGGATTGCCCTCGAAAGGAAGAGATCGTTCAGCAACTCACTGACATGGCCTACTACATGATGAAGTTCCAGAACAAAGATGGGTCTTTCCCTACTTGGCTGGACAAAGAACACAAGGTCGTACCTGTACTTGATCACAGTGCCCAAACGGCCCTTCCGGCTTGGTTCCTGGCAGAGATGATAAAAGACTACGCTGATGAAACAACGAAGTCTGGTCTATACGCAAACAACGAAGTGTTGAAGCAGTTTCGTCCTGGGTCAGCGATGCGTATTCGTATCGGTGAATCGATCCTGGCTGCCGCCACATTTCTCGAGAAGAGAATCGTCAACCAACAGCTTTGGTATGACTTTGAAACCTTCTTCTCTTGCTCTCCGAAAACCTGCCTGCAGCGAGTCGGTCTTATCGACGATCCCAAGATGCACGATCCTCACTCCCTGCAGGCTCCTCAGAACACCCTATGCATGCACTGGGCTGCGGAGGCGCTCATGAGAACCGCCACGTTGTTGGGCTCGGGCAAAAACGCCGCTCGGTTCAGGACCGCCGCACTGAAGGCAACCGACACCATGGCCCTCACCCAGAATGTCTGGCCGATCTCCTACCGCAAGGCAGCCTACACCTACGGCGGCTTCGGCGTCCAGAACTCCGACGGCGAATACAACGACGCTCGGCAAGCCCAGTTTGGCGACACCCTCTGCGACTTCGGCGCGGCACTCGGTCGGCAAGACTATTTCGAGCGGGGCGTCGCCGCCATACGCGCGTCCATGGCCCTCATCAACCACCCGAAGCATATCGAACTTGGCATCTATCCAAATCCCAACTACCCCCTTGGCCTACAGCCGGAAAACACGGGCCACGGCGGAACAGATCAGCAGAACGGCCGCACCGGCCCCGACTGGGGTGAGCTCTCTGGCCTCACCAGCATGGCTTACCTTCTGCACAAGTTCGGACCAACTTACAAATTGGGCAGCCAAACCATCACAGTCGATGGAGGCTCGCCACGCCTTACGCCCGACGTCCCAGTACCCCTCAACCCCACGTTCGACATGCGCGACTGGCGGATGCCGGGGTGGGAATTCAACGGCGACTTCCTTCATTGGCCAATAGAGAATCCGCGCAACTTCAATTGGAACAACGGCGGCCTTCCGTTCATCGGGACTTGCGAAGACGGCCGCGGAGCCTTTGACGATGAGTTTCAGGGCACGATCTCCAGCCCATGGTTCACGACGACGAAACCGAAGGTCGCCCTCAAAGTTGGCGGTGGGAGTGGCAAGGATGTCTATGTGGAACTGGTCGATGAAAAAGGGACCCAACTTGCAGTCGCAAGAGGCAAGAACAGCGAGACGATGGATGAAACCGTTTGGGATGTCTCAGTCCATCAGAACAAGAAGCTTCAGATAAGGATCGTGGACAAAGAGAAAGCAGGCTGGGGGCATATTAATGTGGGCAATATTCGTTGCTCAGACAACTAATATCAGCGGAAGAGTCGAGAAAATAGACCGCCGCCCGATGTCATAACGTAAAGCCCGAGGAGTGCGAGGACTGTCACGAAACTACAGAGCACGATCCCACCGACGGCTTGAGGGTGTCCTTTTTTCTTCGCCTTGATCGCCGCGGCTAACCCAAGTGGTCCAAGAATCACTCCGAAACAAAAGATTCCGACAATCCCATAAGTCCAAGCATTCTTCATGTCGGTCGACCCGTTGTCGGAATGAATTGCCGTCCCGCTCCCACGGGGATAGGCGGCACCGAAGATCAAACCTGGGAGCATGGAAGCGGCAAATCTTGCTCCGCCACTTTCTTCCTGCATCATGCTGGTCGGCACCAGTCGTCCCTCGGAAATCCATTGGTTCAACGTGGGAATGTCGGCGGGGCCGAACATCTCGTTTTTCGACCCAACCACGTAGTAGCGCATTGGCAGAAAGGTACCCTGGGGCTCCAAGGAAGGGAACATGAAGAGACGCACTAAAATCGTCTGCACATTAGGACCGGCGGTTGACAGTCGAGCCAAGATCAAACAACTGATTGCCGCGGGAATGAACGTGGCGAGACTGAATTGCAGTCACGGCGACTGGGAAACAAGGCGGCGGTGGATCAAATGGGTGCGCGACCTCAGCCCCGAGATTGCCCCGATTGCCATCCTTGCCGACCTCCAAGGACCCAAGTTCAGGATCGGAATCTTGCCCGAGGATGGACTTCATTTGACCATGGGCCAAAGTATCTCGGTTGGGCCGGGGCCGGGAGCTACAATGCCCGTCAATCAGCCTGAAATCTTCAAAGCCTTTGCCAACGGCTGTCGCGTTCTACTTGGCGATGGGAACGTGGAGTTGAAGCTTGGAGACAAAGAAGGCGAAAACTTTGTGGCAAAGGTAGTCAGCGATGGGCTGGTCAAGAGCCGCCAAGGCATCACCTTGGTGAACCGAATCTTCGATGTTCCTCCGATGACGGACAAGGACCGGGAAGACATCGGCCACGCCTGCGCCGCCGGTGTCGACTACATTGCCTTGAGCTATGTTAAGGAAGCAGACGACATCGTCCTTTTGCGGCACGAAGTCAATAAACTCGACCCCAGTATCGGACTCTGCGCAAAGATCGAGACTCGAGAGGCGATCCAAGACCTTCACAACATTCTCAAAGTCGTCGACCTCGTGATGGTCGCTCGGGGAGACCTCGGATTGCAAATGGACATCGAGGACGTGCCCATTATGCAGAAGAAGATCATCGACATGTGCACCTGGGCAGGCAAGCCGGTCATCACCGCCACGCAGATGCTGGAGAGCATGATCGAAAACCCAAGACCGACTCGCGCAGAGGCGACCGACGTCGCGAATGCCGTCCTGGATGGCACCGATGCGATCATGCTCAGCGGCGAGACCGCAAGCGGCGAATACCCCATCGAGTGCGTTAAGACGATGGTGCGAATCGCCGAAAAGGCCGAGCCCTTGTTTGTCCGGTCCCGGATCGAGAAGCATTTTCAAGAGAACGCCCATAACCATATTGGCCACCAGGAAGCAATCGCCCACTCCGTTGCCGACTTAGCATCGCTTCTGAAACCTGCGGCCGTTATCTCCACAACCGTGAGCGGCAACACGGCGCGCTTAGTCAGTAAATACCGGCCCAAAGCCCCGTTGCTCTGCGCAACCTACGATGAGCGAACCCAGGCTCGACTGGGCGTTTGTTGGGGCGTCGAAGCCATTCGCTTACCAACTCCCCGCGCGACAGAGGAAGGAGTTCGCAATGCGGTGGGAGCATTTGTCAAGCACAAACGTCTTAAGAAAGGAAGCTTGGTTTTGATCACGGCGGGCGTTCCCTTTGGAGAGGGCAACACGAACTTGATCCTAACCCAGGTGGTGGAATAAATGAAGCTAGGATGGCGATTCTTTATTGTATTTGCGGCGGTTGGAGCTGGACTCTATCTCAGCCGCAAGCCTTGGGAGGTCTATCGAGACCAGGATTATAAGTCTAAAGAGATTTCAGCGGAGATGCAGGCGGCTGAGAAGGAACGAGAGCGCTTGCTGAAGGACAAGATGAAGATCGACAACCCGATTGGACGGGAGCAGATCATTCGCGATCGAGGCTGGATCAAGAACGGTGAAAAGCCGATCGAGAAGTAGATGCTAAGCTTGCTTGCCGCCGTCGTTTTGACGCAGAAAATGCCCGATACGAGCCTACGTCTTCAAGCAGGAGATAGTTGGACTGCCGCATACACCTATCACTTTGCGGGCGAGGACATCGACCTAACCCAGCGTGAGCAAATCAAGTACTCCGTTGTACGCGAGCCAGCCCGAAGCGTCCTGATCGCGGAATGGCAATTGGTTGAAACCAAGACGGATGGCGAAACGATCCCCGCTCCAAAGGGAATCAAGCCGATGGTCCGAAAGCTCACCTTGGACGGCGAAAATTTGAACCCGCCGGTCGGCGACGACGTCGCCCGACATCGCATCGAGAGGACTATCGCCATCGAGCGGAAAGGCAATCTATCGGAACCAAGCTTCTTTCCCGTTCCTCCCTACGTTCGCTTGGTTGGAATCAATCGGATCGTCGAGTTAGATTCGAGGGTCAAGGATAAAAGCGTGCTCGCCGTTTCGGTCGAGGAGACTGTCCGCGATAAGCCCTTGAAGGCTGTTGGCTACTACACGCTTCATCCAACGACGGGGATTCTGGAGCAGGGCCAATGGACGATCACCAATGCCCCGATTCCTGGCGGCTCCGGCCTATGCGACTTGACCGTCGCCGTCACCGCCAAGAACCTCAAACTGGCGCCCCGCAAATGACTACAGATTCGCCATCAGAACGTTCTTGATTTCCGTATCGGAGTAGTAGCCCTCGGTGCCTTTGGAATTGTTCAGCGCCATCGACAAGGCTCCGCCATCCACTCCGATCGACATCTCGTCCTTCGATTGGACGTTTTTCAGCTTGATCGACTTGATCGTGTCCCGGACCGCCTCTTTCCCCAAGTCGTCAATGCAGATGGTCCTCATCGCCATATTGATTCGGTGACAGCTCAGATTGTCCAGGAATCGCAGAGCTTCGGAGTCGCTCGCGAAGGTCTCCCAGTCGATGTCGTAAGGAATAAGCCCACCCACGATCTCCTCTAGTTCCTTGGTTCGCTCCGGTATCGTCGTGTCTTGGTATTCCTTGATTTTTCTTCGTTCTTCTAATCCCATATTCAACCTCTTGTAGCGGAGTGGATATTATCCCTTTCTGGCCAATCGGAAGGACTTTGGCCCAATGGAAACGAATGTATCATCCATGATCGCCCAGGCTCACTCAGCTACCCTGCTGGGCATCGAGGCATTGCCGATCGTTGTTGAGGTCGACTTCAAGACCCTTAGCGACAATAACAACTTCCAATTGGTGGGACTCCCGGATAGCGCGGTGAAAGAGAGCCAAGTTCGGGTTCGATCCGCAATCACCAATTCAGACATGCGGTTCCCATCCCGCAAGATCATCTGCAATCTTGCTCCCGGCGACATCCGGAAAGAGGGCCCTTTCCTCGACCTCCCCATCGCGGTTTCGATCCTCGCGATGGATGAGCAGATCAATCTCATGGAGTTGGAGGGAACGCTGATCATCGGCGAGCTTGGCTTGGATGGCGCCCTCCGACCCGTCGATGGAGCGGTCAGCGTCGCCCTGATGGCACATGAGAAGGGTTTCAAGCGGCTCATCCTTCCCGCTCAAAACGCCGCTGAGGCCGCGATTGCGCCGGGAGTCAAGGTTTACGGCGTTCGGAGCCTGCGCGAGTGTGCTGAGCTTCTCAACGGCGCTCCTGGCTACGCGCCCCAGAGCTTTACCGAAGTCGAAGCGGCCCGTCTTCCCGAATATGGCGTGGACTACTCCGACGTCAAGGGCCAACGCCACGCCATTCGAGCTTTAGAAATCGCCGCAGCGGGTGGGCACAACGTCTTGATGACCGGACCGCCCGGTTCGGGAAAGACCATGCTGGCTAGAAGGCTCCCAACAATCCTGCCTCCGCTTAGCCTCTCGGAGTCGATCGAAGTGACGAGAATCTACTCTGCGGCTGGCCAAAAGGGAGGCAAGCAAGGGCTCATTTGGGAAAGGCCATTTCGATCTCCTCACCACAGCGCGAGCCATCCGGCAATCGTTGGCGGCGGCAAGAATCCCAAGCCGGGCGAGATCAGCATGGGCCATCACGGCGTTCTTTTCATGGATGAAATGACAACGACTCGATTACGCCACGGTGTTCACAGCGGTGTAGTCGAACGATTCAACAGCAGATGGCTAAATGCATCGCCTGAGTAATACCCACACATTCAAGTTCGAACCTTGCTTGGCTGGCCATCTTGGACAGTTTTCAAACCTTCGGAACCCTTGTCTGACGGCTGCGACTACCTAATCCACTCTGCCATCTGGAGCCTCTGCATCAGAAGGCTGAGGAAACTCGCGAAATGGGATGGCACGAGAATCCTCGTCCTTCAACCTCCCTTCAATGTATTCACCTGAACCCACCGATAGCGGAGCCAAATTCCCGCAACCCTTGGGTAGCACACAGACACCGGAAACTGCGGCTTCGTGCTGTCTGCTATTCCCTCGGACCCCAATGATCCTAAGATCTCCATGGCGTTGGCTTAGCTAGATGCTCTCTTCTTCAAGGCTCACTTTGGAGTCGTCTGTTTCAAACAGGAAAATTGTTGAGTCTGACTCCTTCACGATAGAAGGCTCCAAGGTCTCGCCTCCGTCACCAAAATAGATCTGCAGAAAAGCGCCAAGTAGTCGTCGAGTTAGGCGTGTCGTTCTTGACAACTCCCTGGCAACTAAAAGCCGGTCAAGCGGACCTTGAAGCAAGACCTCACCTGCAATGATTCGGTCAATAAGCTCATCCCACCGGTAGCTCACGCGGTTAAGCTACTTTTTCTGCAGATATCGTGCATCCGTTTTGAGCCGGGTCCACCTGTTCTCAAGCAATTGAACTAGTTTCCCATCGTCAAGGAAAGTGCGTCCACCGAGGAGGTATTTGCAGAGAAGGCCCCAATCTCCACCGTCTGAAATGATCTGGTGAGTGGATGCAAACTGCGTAACCTCGTCCAGATACTTGGTGAAATCAAGAAAAGTATCAAGCTCTGCCATTACGTCTTCAAAAGAGCTGCCACTAAAGGAATAAAGTGACGCTGATGAGTTGCCTCTCAAAATGAAATCTGGCTGAGCACCAAAAGCTACAGCAACCATTTTGAGCCGAACCGAATCCCCTGTTGGGATTGTGATCTTTTGGCCATCAGAGCCATAAGCTTCAACACCACTCCGAAGGGCACGCTCTGAACCTAACAACTGCCTGACTTAAGCGTCTACTGCTCTTCGATGCCAGCGTTTCGCATCGATATTGAAGTCGCCGGAACGCCCTGGTGAAACATCCTTGACGCTGAAGATGATGATGTCTGGCTCAACCTCCACCAAGACATCACAAAGCTCCTTTCCGGTGTCACCTCGCGAAGGACTGAGATGACTCCACGGCGTAAAGAAGCTCTTTTGGGCAATCGCTTGAACAAGCTCTTATGTTGTCGTTGCAGCCATGCAGGAAGTTTACTTACCGCAACCAACACCAAAAAAACGAACAAAAAACGTGACCTCTGAGTGGTCTGTCCTAATGAGGATACTGTACGGTACAGGACACTTTCGGCAACCCACGACGTGGCAACCACGTAATTAAACCACTAAGTTCGCAGCCAAACATGCCGATCCTACGTCTAGAACATCAGAAGCTCATGAAGTAATCGCTTGGCCGGAAAAATATTGAATTGCAGGGAAACAATGAGAAGAGTAACGCTTCCAACTTGCCACTTTCTCCTGAAATATTGGTATGATCTGGTTCCCTTTCTCATGAGCTCGATCCTAGAAGCCATACAATCCTTTTCGGAGGTGGAGCGACGTCATCTTGCGTCCTTCTTGGACCTTTCGGGCGGTCAGCGAAGCGCAGCTGGGATCGCCGAATCCTTAGCAAGTGGCAATGCCGGGCTTTACGCAGGTGTCATAAGCGCTGAGGGCCGGCTGAAAGTAGCGTTTTGTTTCGAGCAGCCGATGGGCAAGTCTTTTCAGCGTGTAGCGAGCCTGAGAACCGAAATTCCAGATTGCGTTGCGATTCGTGTTGTGGGCCAAGCGCAGGTTATTCCTACCAGCAGCAATGAGAGAAAGGCTCTGTTCCCGCTCTCTGCTGGTGAATGCCTACGATCTGGAATGTCAGTTAGTGTGAAGGATGGCTTTGCTGGCAGTCTTGGCGTACTCGTCAACTACCAAAGCAAAAATACCGAAATGCGAGGGTTTACGGTCGCGAGTCATGTCGCGAAACCATATCCCTATACCAAGGACAACTCAATACACGTTCCTGGCCGGCCAGACTATGCGCCAAGTAAAAGCACGGATATTGGAAGCGTGCATGAGATTCGGTACCTGAGTCCATACAAGAGACGGGACGATCCTGAAAATATCTTGAATGATGCGGATATAGCGCTGATCAGGGTTGACAATGAAGACCTGCTGCCCGAGCATAATTTTGTCCCCGATCCTGCGGATACGGGGAAAGACATCGTGCTAAAAGGAGTTTTGGATTTTCGCGGCCTTGTTGAGCGTAACGGCACAGATTTGACCATTGTGGGACGTACCAGCGGATGCGCCACAGGCCAATTGGACGTCATCGGAATGGCCAGATACTCGTTTACGCTGCCCGATAAGGACAAGTACCTTTATAGCGAAATCTATACGCTAAACCGAGATGGTGCCTCCATCAGCAGGCCAGGAGATTCAGGAGCACCCGTTTACAGTAGCGATGGGCTCCTGGCAGGGTTCGTTGTCGCAGGTAACAGCACGAATACGTTTTTTCAGCCTGCCTACTTGTTGCTTGGTGCGATTAATGCGGAGTTAGTGGTTTAGTATATGACTCATCCTCTTGTGGAAATACGTGAACGGCTGACCGCAACTTACGGATTGGTTCCAGGGTTCATTAGTGCAGGTTTTGCAAAAAGAGACGGGGAGATGGTGATTCTGGCAGCGGTCAATAGGTTTTACCAGGGTGGACTTCCGGAACAGTTCGAAGATATGCGCATAGTATGCGAGGATTTAGGGCTTGCGAAAGCCGCGTTGGGGGCAAGCGCTAAATTTGCACATAAACAATGAACGAACTTAACGACATTCTTGACAGTGCTGCCCATTGGAGCGAGTCGAACCCAATTCTTGCCGTCGAACTTTCAACCAGAATGGTGGCCTTTGCGGCCGGGAAGTCGATTCCACTAACAGATCCACAGGGATTCATTTCGTCGGTTGGCTCAGGATGTGTTTCCGCTGCAAGCGATGTTCTCAAATCAGATGGCTCCGCCAGGACCAATAACTCAAAAGCCCACGCTCAGGCGCTGGACCCTGCGACAGTACTGTCAGTAGGGTTTGTTTTAATTGGTCTTGTTTTGGCAGCTAGGCTCAAGAGAATCAGAAAGGAAGAAGCATCGTTCTTTGAAGGTGTACCTAAGGAGATTGTGGACGTCATCACGGCTGGCGAGAGGTTTCTAGGCACATCTACCATCGATGAGAAAAAGTAATCCCTAGTTACTGAAACGGACGACCAACTGGTCGTCCGGTGGGTGTAGGCGAATTTGACGGTCTGAGCCGACTGGTGAACTTGGGGTCACTTAGCTCCGCCCACAACGCCAAGGTATCAAGTGATGCCAGCTATGGCAATAACATGGCGTTGGCAATGCCGGTACGTCCCTTTTAGCCGGCCCTGGACTTTACGAAAGATGGCCTTTCTCTAAGATTGGACTTGCGCAAAGGTTGCTTATCAACCGTTTTGTCGCTCATGCTAGGCCGCTCGGATTCTATCTGCTCAGGAAATCCGCAAGCTCGAATCCCAATAGAAGTCGCTTTATAAGTGAGTTAGGCTGCTAAAACCGAAGCATTAACGGATCTTTGGAGCGACGAGTGACTTAGGATTACCGGTGTTCTCTCCGTTGGTAGCTATTGCCTTACGCTCTCTCTTGAATTCATCCAGGTAGATCGCCGAAAGATATTCATTTGCCCCCTCAGCAACTGGGAACTTGAGGGTAATTCGAGCGAGCCGTCTAAGGGTTAAGAGACCCTCGCGGACCGTAACACCGGGCAATGTCATGGGTGCTTCAATCCGATCAACAACGAGCAGTACTAGCTGTCGCAACTCTTCCGGCGTAAGAGTTGCCTTCACGGAGAGTTCCAGAGCCCTCTTATGAAGCTCAGAGCGCTCCTCGACCTTGTCTTCAAGCAAGCGTTCTTTTTCGAGGACGAGACCGGAGTAGATCCGCTGAAAGTCAGAATCCTCAATCTTGGCGTCCAAGTGCAGGGCGAGGAGCCTGTCGATCTTGATCTGAAGCGAATTCAAATTCTCTTCCGACGATTTTAGCGTCTTCACCGGAAGTGCATCAGGCGGTGAGACCAAAACCATACGTAGGACCCGCAAGACAGCATCATCGAGGCTAAGGGCATTAACGCTAAACATTCCTCGTTGGTGGAGTTCCGGCCTCGTTGTTGCATGGGGACAGCGATACGCAAATAATGTCGAACGGTTGGAAGCACTGTCGCGCTGAAAGGCAACCATCCGCCCCCCACAACCCGGACAAAAAACCAATGAACTGAGCAAATGGCTTGCGCTAGCGCTGTAGCGCCCGCGCTTGCGTCTCTTCGAAACCATCCAGTCCAATCCGCCAACGGGTTTTCGTCCGTAATCTTCGCTGTAGAGCCGTTGCAGAGCCAAGAGCCGTTCTGCTTCCTCGGTATTGAGGATCGGGGGAAAAGCGTTGCTGATTTCAATGGGATCAGCTTTGCCGCGATTGAACATGCCATGTCCCAGCATTGTTCGAATCCAGGTGGGTTGCAGGTACTTGTAGGTTGTGCCGTGGGTCCAATAACAGCCACGGGCGGTCCGCAAGCCCTCTTCATTCATTGCCCGGGCTATCTTGACGTAGCCAAGTCCAGAGCATCGAAGCTCGACCATC
>JACMJO010000428.1 GCA_014380605.1 Fimbriimonadaceae bacterium
CGTCGTCCGCATAGATTCCTGCTCCGATGATTGGCGAGTCCCCAACTCGGCCGGGAAGTTTCCATTGCAAGCCGCTCGTGCTGCTGGCGGCGACGGTGTGCGGCCCATCCTCTAGGCCAAGCATGGTTACCGTGTCTCCGTGATTATTGCCATCCACCGCGTGATGATAGGAGTCGGTTGTGCTCTCTGGGTCTGTTAACCACTCATCGTAGCGTCGGCAATTCTCCTCGGTCATCAAGTTTTGCGGTCGAAATCCCTTGGAGATCGCAAACCTTCTTGCTTGGTCGCCCGAAAGCATGACGTGGGATGTCTCCTCCATAACTCTTTTTGCAACCGAGATAACAGGGACGATTCCACGAACCGAACAAACCGCCCCGGCTAAGAGATCCTTTCCGTCAATGATCGCGGCATCAAGCTCCAGCTCACCATCGGCGTTGGGTAGCGAACCCAGTCCGATTGCAATCAGCGACGGATCGAGTTCGCAAGCGGCAAGTCCAGCTTCAAGCGTGGACCCGAGGTCGGCGCCTTTATTCCTGGCCGCCCAGGCCGCATTCATGGCGATGGGGCCGGGCTCACGCCAGGTTGCGAGAAGGGTGGTCATCCCTGAATTGTGGCATGGGAGAGGTCGGGGCCACTACTCGCGACGCTTGGCCATTTGAGGCCCGAACCATTTTTGGTTGGCACCAGACTCTAGTTCCAGCCCAAGCGCCTCGTAAAGTCTTCTCGCCTCGGATTCAAAGTGGAAGGTTCCGGTTATGTCCCCCTGCCAAATATTCTCGACCACCCACTCTGGCACCGGGAGGAAAACAATCCGCTCGGGCGAGTCTAGCTTGACCGTCAGGATCGTCGCCGTGGTTTTTGGATCGGGATAGATGAATTCGCAGTAGATTGCATGGTCTTCATAGCGCGTCGATCCCATTTGCGGATCGCCCTTTACTCGCGCCTCTGAGAGGATCGCGGCGTCAAACTCGCCCTCCGATGGCGGTAGTCCTTGCTTAAGGGCTTCCAGAAGGACAAGCCTCTTTTGGGCGGCATATGCGTTCAGCGTCATCTTTCTTAAACTCTTCTCATATTAGATCAGCGACGGTCCAAGCCACATCGGAGAACGGGGATCAATATTTGGTAACAAAACATTCCAGCATCAAACGAACCTGTCGAATATTGCGCTTTGAAGCACAGCAACCTCGTGACTATCCGATCCTAGTAATAATGCTGAGAAGCCTTCTCGCGGGCTTGCGGAACATAGCAGTCGTACCGGGAATGATCACACCAGGTACTTCGATCAGCAAAGGTAGTTGGCATCTGGCCCACTATCTAGGTTATCGAAACTGAGTCAGGACGACTCGGCCAACCAGACCGGGGAAGGGATGGAAGGCTCTAGTGCTCAATCGGCCCGCAAGGCCGAATTCATGGAGGAACGAATGTCATTTCGCGTAAATACGAACGTTGCGGCGATGAACGCCCTAAGGAACCTTGGAAACACGGCAGGAGACTTTAACAAGTCGATCTCGCGGCTTTCCACAGGTCTTCGAATCAACTCAGCCGCGGACGATCCCGCCGGTTTGATTATTTCGGAGAGTTTTAGAGCTCAGCTAAC
>JACMJO010000429.1 GCA_014380605.1 Fimbriimonadaceae bacterium
ACGTTGGGGTGGCCGCGATAGCGGCCACTCAGCCATTACCACCAGCCAAGGGCCTAACCCACAGGCCCTTATTTCTGCATCTCCCGTAAACAAAGTCCCCCGTGCTCCTTAACATCACCAACGTCACCAAGGCGTTTGGCCCCGACCACATCCTCACCGGCGTCACGATGCGAATCGACGCCCGGGAGAAGGTGGCTTTGGTCGGGCGGAATGGGACGGGAAAGACCACGCTCCTGAAAATTCTCACCGGGCAATATGCGCCGGATTCCGGAAGCGTCCACCTGGCCCGGGGCGCTAGAGTGGGCTATCTTCGCCAGGAAGTTCCGATCGATGAAGGCGTTTCTGTTCTTGAAGAAGCCCAATCATCCAAGGCGAAAGAGCTTGAAATGAAGCGCCGGCTCGAAGAGCTAGAAGCCAAGATCGAGCAAAGCGCGACTGAAGAAGACCTGGAAGAATACGCCCTCTTGCATGAGCACTTCCTGGAGTCCGAGGGCTACTCCACTGAATCCGACATTCGGACCATTCTCATCAAGATGGGATTCACGGAGGATGAGTTCGACAAGCCGACATCGAAGCTCAGCGGGGGCGAGAAGACCCGATTAGCCATTGCCAAACTTCTGTTGGAAGAGCCAGATCTGATGATCCTCGACGAGCCCACCAACCACTTGGACCTACAAGCGACGGAGTGGCTGGAAGGTTGGATTAGAGGCTATCACGGCGCCGTGCTCCTGGTCTCTCACGACCGCACCTTCCTAGATAGCACGTCGGAACGGGTCATCGAGATGAAGGATGGCCAAGTGAAGTCTTACCCGGGGCCGTTCCCGAAGTTCCTCCAACTACGGGCCGAAGAGGATGCCCGCTTAGCGGAAGTTGCAAAGAGGCAGGATATCGAGATCGCGAAGATGGACGAGTATGTGCGTCGCTTCATGAACTCACAAAGAACAGCCCAAGCACGGGGTCGGTTGAAGCTGATGAATCGGCTCATCGAAGGCAAGGTAGAAGCTCCCAAGAATGATAAAGGGATGAAAGGAGCGTTTGCGGCGGGCAAGCGTTCAGGGGACTTGGTCTTGGAGACCGAAAAGCTGACCGTTGGATTTGCGGATGGCGTAAATCTGTTCAAGAACCTGAACTGGACCGTTCGGAATGGGGATCGATGGGGCGTCATCGGTGAAAATGGGTCGGGCAAGTCCACCCTTATCAAGGTCGCTCTCGGGCTTCTTGACCCCGTGGAGGGCAGAGCAAGGCTTGGCTCCAACGTCGTT
The DNA here is from genome assembly GCA_014380605.1 of Fimbriimonadaceae bacterium. GTDB lineage: Bacteria > Armatimonadota > Fimbriimonadia > Fimbriimonadales > Fimbriimonadaceae > 55-13. Next base: position 1,263 of record JACMJO010000429.1, read on the forward strand.
TGCGGCTACTTCAGCCAAGATGTCAGCGACATTGACGTTAACCAAACGCCGCTTGACTTCATGGTTTACGAGTGCGACATGCTTCCGGCAGACGCTCGCAATCTACTGGGCCGCTACCTGATCTCCGGCGACGACGTTTACCGTCCGATCAAGACCTTCAGTGGCGGCGAAAAGAACAAGCTTGCTCTGGCTCGGTTGACGAATCTGAATCCAAATCTTCTTATTCTCGACGAGCCCACCAACCACTTGGACATGGCTTCTCGCGATGCCCTTGCTGAGATTTTGAAAGAGTACAAGGGAACTCTGATTCTGGTTAGTCACGACCGGTGGCTTCTCAGCAACGTCACCGACCACATTCTTGACGTTCGTAAAGCAGGTCCAATCCAATATCCGGGTTCTTACACGGAGTACAAGTCGGGCAAAGCAGCTGCGCCTCCGCCGAAATCGAGTAGTCGAGTAACCGAAGAACCGAAAAGTCTAGAAATCGGCCTCTCCCCGCGCGAACTATCGAAGGAGATTTCTCGACTAACCAAGCTGGTTGCTGAGCTAGAAATCCAGGTTTCAGAGGACGAGCGGCACCTCAGAGAGACAGAGGTGCAACTGGCCAACGTCGAGCCTTCTGCGGATATCTATTCGCTAACTCAGCAGCACTCAGCAATTCAAGAGAGGTTGGCCGGAACCATGTCAGCTTGGGAAGAGAATTCGGTCAAGCTGGAAAAGATGTCGGCCTTGCAAGGCTAAATGAAGTCTGGAACGATAGCTGATGCGAAACGACAACTATCCAAGTGCCTCGGAAATGGTTCGGAACCTGAGCGGAATTCGCGTCAAGTGGGACGTTCTGCACAAAGATAAAAAATTCAGGGTGGTGCAGTTCCAGCCTCCGTTTTTTGATGGCGTAGAGTTTTGGGTTGTGAATGAGAAGGGATTTCTTTGGGAACCGATCCATTCCCTTGAGGCAGGGCTGGAATACCTGGCGGGCGATGAAGCTCATGAGTATCAAGAGAAGACGCCATAGCCTAGGTTCCTTTTTAGGCGATAACGGACATCAGGCTCACCTGCGTATCGATATGTGCCATAATTCTCCCTTCGGAGGCATCGAACAAGCTTGATCTACGTAACTGTACAACCCAATGAGAGTATTGACTCAGCCCTTAAGCGCTTCAATATGAAGCTGCAGCAGAGTGGCCTTCTTCGCGAATTGAAGGAGCACAGCCACTATGAGAAGCCGAGCGAAAAGCGACGCCGCATGAAGCGACGACGCGCTTCTCGAAGCTAACTTTAGACTTTTTGACCCTGATGTTCGTCTCTTAATGCAGATGCCCGCAACGATAGAGACCCAGGTCCAAGCCACCCTGAAGGCCATTCGCCCTCAGGGTTTTGCGCGTTTGGCGCATGCCTCTGCCGGTCCCAGATTCTCAATGGCGAGAACAAGTGTCCGACAACCCTATGGACCCCAGTAGTACCCGCACGATATCCATCGTCAACCGATCCGGGCGTCGCATTCCCTCCGCCCCTATTCGACGGGCCGTCGAATCCGCCCTTGACCAGCACGACGCCAAGCCTGGCGAGGTCTCTATCCTGATCACCGATGACGAGGAGATGCAGGGGTTGAATCGAGATTTCCGCAAGCTGGACGAGTCCACCGATGTCTTAACTTTTCCCGCCGATAATCCGATGCTCCTCGGCGATATCGCGATTTCCATTCCCTATGCCGAACGCCAAGCTAAGGCGCGAAAAGTGAGTCTTCAGCAGGAAGTTGGATACCTTGCGATTCATGGAGCCTTGCATTTACTTGGATTTGACGATGAATCGGAGGATGATAGAAGGGTGATGGTGGAGCAGATGAACCTGGCCGCAGTGGCCGCCGGACTTCCGCCCGACCATGACTGGGCGTCCCTCCTTCACGAGGCTCAAGCATGAGTGTGAGCCGAAAGCGCGACCTCGTCGGCCCCTTTAGAGTCGCCCTGGGCGGTCTTGTGTACACATTCAAGACCCAGCGCCACATGCGCTTCCACCTTTATGTGGTGCTGATCGTGGTGATGCTGGGCATCCTGGTGAACCTCCAACTCCGCGAGATGCTGGTCCTGCTGTTCACGATCTCGCTGGTTCTGGTGGCGGAGATGTTCAACAGCGCGATCGAGGCGACCGTCGATTTGGTAAGTCCGAACTACAACCCGATGGCAAAGTTCGCCAAGGACATCGCCGCGGGCGCGGTCCTCATCACCACCATCATCGCCCTTGCCGTTGGCGGCCTCCTCATCCTTGGCGATAACCGGTGGGAGCAGTTGAAGATCAACCTGACCTCCGAGGCTCCGGGCCTCCCATTTGTGGGTCGAATGGTCCTTGGCGGAATCGTGGTCTTCACGGTTGTCGTTATTGGTAAGGGTTTGGGACAGCGCGGAAGGGTCTTGCAGGGTGGGCTGGTCAGCGGACATTCCGCGTTCGCCTTCCTGCTCGCCACGTCCGCAATGTTCCTTACCGAGAACGCCTTGGCGACAGGAATTGCCTTCCTGTTGGCCGCCTTGGTCGCTCAAAGCAGATGGGAAGCGAAGATCCATACGGTAGTTGAATTGTGCCTAGGAGCGGCGGTAGGCGTCATTACAGGCCTGTTGATTTTCGGGTTATTGCCAAAATAGGAGAGCATACGTAACCAAGAATGAAGGATCAACCTCCAGAACGTAACCGGCAAAACGGTTCACCGTTGCGCCGAATCGAAGCGAATATTGCGATAGTGCTCGGGCTTGCGCTGAGTACGCTTGCCCTTCTGGGGCAGAAAAATAGCGAGTTTGCCCAGCAGTTGGGCCAAACCACCACGCTTCCCTCCACGGGTTGGTACCCAGTCTTGGGCGTCCTTGCCATCATTGTCTTGAATGGCGTCTTCGTCGCCGGCGAAGTGGCGATCGAACTCCTCAGGCCAGTCCACGTCCGATTTGCGAAAGAGCATGAGCCAACCCAAGTTGAGCGACTCCAAGGCATCCTCGACCGAAAATCCAAATACGTAGCCGCATGCACTCTAGCGAGCCACTTCTGCCGAGTCGCAATGGTGCTGGTTGGACTATTCCTAGCCCCCGGAGTCGCGGGATGGCTGGGCGAACAACTTGGAAGGCCGGACGATCCCGCAATCTTCGTGTGGTCATTGGTGATCGTAGCGATTCCCATCGCCCTCCTGAATCTCATGTTCGAACTGGTTCCGAAGAGCTATGCGTCGCTTCAACCTCACCGGGTCGCGCTTCGCCTATATCGAATCATCAAGCTGACTTCTGCGGTTTTGTCCCCACCTGCATCGTTGTTGTCCTCAATCGCCGGATTGCTTACCGCCCGTTTCGGCGGTCGCGCAAGTTTCACGATGGCGAACCAGGCTGAGGAAGAGATCAAGAACCTCGTGGAATCAGCCCAAGAAACGGGCGAAATCGAAGTCGATGAGAAGGAGCTCCTGCACTCTGTCTTCGAGTTCAGCGACACGGTGGCTCGCGAGGTCATGACGCCTCGAGTAGATCTTGAATCAATGTCCGTCACGAGCGATCCGATGGAGATCGTGGACTTGATCAAGAAAACCGGCAAGTCCCGAATTCCCCTCTACGAGGAGACCGATGACCAGATCGTCGGGATCGTCCACGCGAAGGACTTGCTCATGGCGGTTCTGAAGTCGGAGAAGGCAAATCTGCGCAAGATCATGCGACCCCCAATGTTCGTGACCGAGGGCAAGGCTCTCAATGAGCTACTCCGAGAGATGCGCCAGAGCCGAAGCGAAATGGCGATTGTGCAAGACGAGTTCGGCGGCACTGCGGGCGTCGTCACGACTGAAGATATCGTCGAGGAACTCGTAGGTGAGATCGTGGATGAGTACGACTTCGAAGAGCCTGAAATTGTGAAATTGGACAACGACACGTTTTTGGTTCACGGCAAGGTCCATGTCGACGATGTGAACGACGCCATCGGATGTGATCTGGGCAACGATGAGTTCGATACAATCGGCGGTTTCGTATTTGGACTGTTCGGCCGTCAGCCCAAACGTGATGAAAAGATCGAGTCGGATGAACTCCGATTCACGATCACCGACTCGGACGGGCGCCGCATCAAGAGAATGAAAGTGGAAAAGATCCCCGTAGCGTTGGAAGCGAGCCTATTTGAGGGCGAGTAGCTTCGCATTCGTTTCGGTCCGAAAGTGATTCCACCTACGGACCGAAACGGGCGTCCTTAGCTCCGAGCTTTCTTCAGGCGTGCGTTGACCGCATTCCAATCGATTACACCCATGTAGGCGTCGATGTACTTGGCGCGAGCAGTCTGGAAGTCCAGGTAGTACGCATGCTCGTAGACATCCATAGCCAAGAGTAGGGTGTTATTCCAAGCCGGGAAGGTGTCTTGAGCGTCCCCCATGTAGCTCCAAACCCGTTCTTCTTCGTGGTCATAGGCTAAGTAAGCCCATCCGCGCCCAGCAATTCCCGTTGCCTTCCAATCCGCTGCCCACTTCTCAAATGAACCATAAGTCGCGTTGATCAGGGTTGCTACATCGCCCGAAGCCGCCCCGCCACTGCCTCCCAACGTCTCGAAGTAGACGTTGTGGTTGATGTATCCGCCGTAGGCAAAGGCATAGTTGACCTTGAGCGCCCGCATTTGGGAGTAAATCTGGTTCGCCTTAGCGGGGTCGGTGTCTAACTCGGCCAAAGCCTTCCGAATCTCGTTGGTCTTGTTCGCATATCCCTGCCAAAGCTTCAAATGCTCTTCGTGCGTCTTTGCTTGAATTCCTACCTTTGCCGTGCCGGCAATGGCCTTGGCGATATCGTTTGCATCGGGTACTCGGACGAGTTTGGGTTCCATATTTGTTGTTGTCTCCTGAATGGTTGCGAATCCTAAGCCTGGAATGCCGGCGCAGACCGCAGTCGCGGCGCTGGCAAGAAGCACTTGCCTTCGTGTTAGTCCATCTTCTGGCATTGTGATAAAGCCTACCTGTCTATTAAACGAGGCTAACTGTACTGATTGTTGCGCAATCGGGACCGGTAGCATAGGGAAGCCATGAACGCCTACCTATTCCCCGGCTTAGAATTTGGCCCTCGAATCGTAGAGGGTCTTGTCGCCCAGATTCCCGCGGGGCGATACAACGAGAAAACCAACCCCGACCGATTCACGCTCCGGGAGGCGGTCGCTCATCTTGCCGATTGGGAGCCGATCTTGCGAAGCCGGATCGCCAAGGCGATCGCTGAGCCTGAGGCCTCGATTCAAGGCATAGACGAGGGGCTCAGAGCTGAGGAGATGGGCTACAAGGACCTTGACGTCAAGGTCCAGCTCGTTACGTTTGCGACCGAGAGGGGTATCACCATTGCCTATCTGCGAAGTCTAGCGGCTGAAGATTGGTCAAAGGCAATTACCCACAATGAGAAGGGACGCCAAACTGTATCAGATCAGGCCAACCAGCTTCTCGGCCACGACCTCTATCACATCGACCACCTGATGGAATTCTTCCACGAGAAGGTCGCTGGGACCTGGTGAACTTAGTGCGTGGTTCCCTGTACTCAGTTCTCAGCGCCAAGTTTTGAACTGAGAACCGAGTACAGCGCACTTAGAACAGCTTTTAGTTCCCCGAACTCGGACTAACCGACAACGCGGCCTCGTTTGTGATCCGCGTTTGCCCCGTTCCCGTCAGCGACATTTTGAATACATCTCGGCCGACTCCAAACGGTCTTGTGAACAGAATGTTGAGCCCGTCTTGAGAGACGACTGGTTCCCGATCATCCTGCAGATCCGTGGTCAAACGAGTCGCCGACCCGCCGGTGGAAGCCACGATCATAATTTGGCCCGCCGCATCGCCGCTGTTGTCGAAGATCTTGACGAAGACGACTTTCGACCCATCTGCATTAAACACAGGCTCGTTTTCATCTTCAGCCGAACTCGCAAGTGCTGTTGGACTGGTTCCGTTGGCATTCATGATCCATACATCGTCGCCGACCGAGCTTGAGACATAGACGATCTTCTGGCCATTCGGACTGTACCGACCTTGAAGCGCGCCGTCGGGGAAATTGGTAAGTGCGACCTTGCCGGTGCCGTCCACATTCATTGTCCAAAGCTGTGGCGTGCCGTCCTCGTACGATGTGTAGAGAATCTTCGACCCATCGGGGCTGAAACACGGCGATCCCGTGTCCCAATCGTCATTTGTGATTTGAAACGAGCCAGAGCCGTCAGGGTTCACCACATAGATGTGCTTGTAAGTCGTCCAAACTACGAACGCCAGTTTGGTTCCTGTCCGGTTGACTGTGATCTGGCTGACCGCGTTTGATCCGGTGTTGATCGGCGTCCGCCCGGTTCCGTCGGAAGAGACGCGATACCCCTTTTCCGTCCCGCCCGCATCCGAAGCGTAGTAGAACGAGAACGGCGATGAGCCGGTCGTTCCCGTTGTAGAGCCAGTGGTTGTGC
>JACMJO010000430.1 GCA_014380605.1 Fimbriimonadaceae bacterium
AGGGTCTGGCTTGGTACCAGACCCTTATTTTTCTAGGACGCCTCAGGAGGGGCATCTGGCTCGAAATTTCGGCGATATGTTAAGGATTCTTAAGCGCCTCGAATCTCTTGTAGGGTCAGAGTGGTTGTCTGAACCTTACCCTTGCTCCAATACTTCACCTGGACCTTATCCCCAGGCTTCTTGGGCGTGAGAACCTTGTTGAGCGTGAAGGATCCTTCGATGGGTGTTCCATCGATCTCCATCAGGATATCGAGCGCCTTGATGCCCGCATCGGCGGCAGCTCCACTTACTTCTCGGACTAAGATTCCTTGCGAAGGGATATTGCTGGCTCCAGTTTCCTGAGCGATCAGCTCCCGGTTTCTTGGATACATCAGGACTTGCCCGGGAGCATAGCTCACGCCAAGACCTGCATATCTTGCATAGCCCAGCTTCACGATGTCGTTTACAACCTGCTTCACGCGGTCGATGGGAATCGCGAAACCAATACCTACGCTCTGTCCGGTGCTACTGGCAATGGCTGAGTTAACGCCAACCAATCGGCCCATCGCATCCGTCAACGCTCCGCCAGAGTTGCCGGGGTTTATCGAAGCATCCGTCTGTATGGCATTCACCAAGCCGCTCTGGCCGATGGGAAGGTCGCGCTTCAGCGAACTGACCACGCCGACGCTTACTGTGTTGTCAAAGCCCAGAGGGTTGCCGATGGCGAGGACCCATTGCCCGACCTCAACTTGAGAGCTATCGCCGAGTTCAATGGGCGTGAGGTCTGGCGCTTCGATCTTGATAACGGCAAGGTCGGACCGTGGATCGATCCCGAGGACCTTGGCATCGAAGGTGCGTTTGTCGTTGAGCCGAACCTTTACCTTCTCCACGGCTTTGCCCGTTCGCTGGTCGGCAACCACGTGACTGTTAGTCACGATGGTTCCATTTTCGCTAAGGATAACGCCCGAACCAGAGCCTGTCTCTTGGACTCCCCGATCTTGTCCAAACATGTCGGCCACTCGCTCCAGTCTGTCGATTCTTACAACGCTCGGAACCACCTTTTTGGCGGCCAAGCGGAAGTCTTGGGGCGAAGTGACATTGCCAGAGTACTGAATAGGTTGCAGAGCAGGTTGGTCGCGATAGATGACGGGAGTCGAATCTGAGCGCTTGGTCAGCCACTTGTCCGCCTGAAGGGCGCCGAACACTCCTACAAAACCAGCCAGGACGATGAATGCGTAAGCAGTTTTCTTCATTCTGTTTCTCTATCTATGTCGAACGCCTTAGCAAAGCGATCAGGTTCCTTGAGCTCGGACAGTCCTGGGACCGGGTGGGGCGATCGAATTGGCGGGTGCGGATCAAAGAGTACTGCGTAAGGTGACCGCATGCGGACCAGATTGCCAATGCTCAACGTGACCTGGCTCGGATCAATCCACCCTTACTCCTTACCCTTTACCTTTCGCGTAGCCTCCCCGCTATACTGCACAAATGCTCTCAAGCGTGCTTCTCGGCCTCAGCCTGCTGGCTCAGCCCAAGTTCGGCTTCTACAACCAAGGTCCATACGACGGATTTGTGCCTCGTCCCGAAAAACTACTCGGCTATGAAATCGGAGCGAAGCACACCGTCTTCAGAGACCAGGAGCGGGTGGTTTTGGCGATCGCCGATGCCGCGAGAGCCAAGGTCGTACCGATGGAGTACGGTCGAAGCACGGAGGGTCGCACGCTTCGCGTGTTTGCGATCTCTTCTGCGGACAACATCAAGCGATTGGAGCAGATTCGGAAAGACAACCTTCGCCTTGCTAATCCAAAATCCGGCGAGGACCTGTCGGAGATCATCAAGCGAAATCCGAGCATCGTCTGGATCAACCAGTGCATCCATGGCGACGAGACGGCCTCATTCGAGTCCGCGATGGCATTGATGTACAACCTCGCAGCAGGTCGTGGCGGTCGGATCGCCGACATGCTTGCCAATACGGTCGTGATCCTGAATCCGGTTTACAACCCCGATGGCCACGAGCGCTACATCGTCGCCTACAACAGCATCCCCAACGGCAGTCCAGAGCCCGGAGCTTACGACACATCCATCCCGAGCGCGTTCTTCGGGCGGACGAACCACTATCGGTTCGACATGAACCGCGACCGAGCTTCACTGACCCAAGCGGAGACCCGCCAGGAAGTCGCCCACTATCTGAAATGGATGCCTCAGGTCTATGTGGACCAGCATGGCCAGGTGGAGACCTATTTCTTCCCGCCGGTCCAGCAGTCGATCAACGTCAACCAGGACCGGGAACGCTACAACAAGTGGACCGATGTTTTTGGACGAGCAACGGCTGGCGCGTTCGATCGGAACGGGTGGACCTATTACATCAAGGATCAGTTCGACTTCTATGGGATTTGCTACTTGGATACCCACGCCACCTTGCTTGGCGCGATCGGAATGACCCACGAGACCGACGGCGGCAGAGTTCTGGCTCGTCGACGGTCGGACGACACGATCCTCACGATGCGGGACGGCGCGGCCAAGCACTTCACCTCGGCTTTGGCGGTGATAGAATCCGCTTCCAAGAATCGGCAGGCGTTGCTTGATTCCTACTTGAACCATAAACGAAAAGCCATCAGTGGCGATCACGCCGGGAAGTTCAAGCGGGTCGTGGTTGAATCGGATGATCCTCGCGAGCTTCAACGTCTTGCCGTACTTCTCAACCGGACAGGAGTTCAGTCCAAGTTTTCCAGCGCGGCTTGGAGCCAAAAGGATGCCCACGACTATTGGAGCGACAAGGTCGGTGAGCAGAAGTTCAAAGCCGGGTCGCTTGTGATCGATATGGCTCAGCCTTTGGGCCACCTCGCCAAGGCATGGCTCGAGCCTGGTTCCGACTTTGAACCCGAGTTCATCGCCCGCCAAAAGGAACTTGCCAAGGTTCAGAAGGATGGTAAAGGCGATAGCGAAATCGATGAATTTGAGTTCTACGACACCACCGCCTGGTGCCACATCTTCGCCTACAACCTAAAGGCTTGGTGGTGCGAATCTGCGCCGCCAGTCGGCAATAGCGGCACCGAGAATTGGCCGATTGGCTTAAAGGAATCCAGCGTTGGCTATTACCTGCCATACAGCGATCAGGCGGACATCCTCTTTGTCTACATGGCACTTAGCGCGGGTATCAAAACTTCCATGAACCCAAGGCCGTTGAAAGTTGGTGGGGCCACCATCCCCCGCGGCACGTTCTTGTTCCTCGCGGCGAGAAACGACGATGGCTTCGAGCGAAAGCTCGGAGAGATGGCGGGCGAGGCTCGCGTGAACTTGAAGCCACTC
>JACMJO010000431.1 GCA_014380605.1 Fimbriimonadaceae bacterium
AATAGGGCCAGATCAGGGCGTCGCGGGTGATGTAGGCGTCTCGTTGTTTCTTGCCAAGGATCGAAAAGACCCGAGGCGAGATGGCGGTGCGGTCTACGAATTGCACGTTCAGGCGACCCTGAGCGGCTTCCAACTTGGAGATTCCAACTTCTCGGGCTCGTAGGCGTTGGCCCATCACAGCGAACGCGTTGGTCACCTGTTCAGGCGGATGGCCGTATCGATCTTCGACCTCGCTCTGGACCTCGCCCAGCGAGTTCTCGCTCCGGGCCGACATGAGGCGCTGGTAGTAGTAGAGTCGCTGGGCGGCATCTTTGATGTATCCGTTCGGGATGAGGGCAACGAGGGGTAGGTCAAATGTCGGAAGGGGCGTGAGGTCTTCCATGTGCTCACCCTCGGCAGTCGGGATTGGGTCGCCATCCACCGACGCCTTGAGCATTGCCACGGCTTCGTTGATGAGCTGGGTGTAAAGCTCATAGCCGATGGTCTGCATCGTGCCACTTTGCTTTGCTCCGACAAGTTCGCCTGCACCGCGGATCTGGAGGTCTCGAAACGCTAGAGAATAGCCTGATCCAAGGTTAGAGAACTCTTGCAGGGCTTGGAGGCGTTGGATTGCCCCTTCGGACACGGTCTTCTTCTTCTTGGGACCAGTCTCGGGCGTATGGCCGGCGTCGGTCCGCGTGTCCATACCAACCGCCATATGGTCAACTAGGCCGGCCTTGATGGTGGAATCGAGCGCTCCTGAGTACAGGAAGTAGGCATAAGCCTGGCGATCGGAGCGGCCGACTCGTCCCCTCAACTGATAAAGCTGGGACAGCCCAAGGCGGTCCGCATTCTCCACGATCAGAGTGTTCGCATTGGAGATATCGATTCCGTTCTCGATAATCGTGGTGGAGAGGAGGATATCGATCTCGCCCTTAATGAAGCCAACCATGATCGGCTCAAGCTCGTGCTCGGTCATCTGCCCGTGTCCAACGCCGATCCTTGCGGTTGGAACTAGCTTGCGAAGTTTCTCCAGCACATGCCCGATGCTATCCACCCGGTTATAGACATAGAAGACTTGGCCACCACGGGCGAGTTCTCGAAGAATCGCTTCCCGAACCACTTCTCCAGCATAGGGTCGGACGAAGGTTCGGATTGGGAGTCTGCCGGGAGGAGGATCGTTGATCAAGGACATCTGCCGAATGTCCATGAGCGCCATGCTGAGCGTTCGCGGAATGGGGGTTGCGCTGAGGGTAAGAACGTCCACTTCGGTTCGAAGTTGCTTCAGCATCTCCTTCTGCTTCACGCCGAACTTCTGCTCCTCGTCGATGACGACCATGCCGAGGTCCTTGAATTCGATCCCTTTGCCCAGCAAGGCGTGAGTCCCGATGATCATATCGACCTCGCCCTTCTTGAGCTTGCCGTACATCGCGGTTTTCTCGGCGACAGTTCGGAAACGGTTGGAGATATCGAGGCGAACTCCGAAGGAGCCCAAGCGTTCCACGAAGTTTCGATGGTGCTGTTCGCTGAGAATGGTAGTTGGGCACAATACGGCAACCTGGCGGCCATCTTGGACGACCTTGAATGCGGCGCGGATGGCGACCTCGGTTTTGCCGAACCCAACGTCGCCGCAGACGAGGCGGTCCATCGGATACGGGTTCTCAAGATCCAGCTTGACGTCCTTGATGGCCCGCATCTGACTTGGCGTTTCAACCCAGGGAAAGGTGGATTCCATCTCGTGCTGGAAGGGGGAGTCGGGGCCGAATGGACGCCGGGTTACCTGCTTGCGCTGGGCATAGAGCTTGACCAGTTCACGAGCGAACTCCTTGGCGTCCTCCCGGGCTTTTCCCAATGTGCGCTGCCACTCACCTCCCGTAAGCTTGTTCAGCTTGGGGAGTGAGTCGCCGGGATTGAGATACTTCTGGATGCGGTCGAGTTGGTCGGCAGGGACGAACAGCTTGTCAGGAATCTGGTATTCGATATAGAGAAACTCTTTCTCGATTCCATGCTCTTCTCGTTTGACGAGCCCGCGGAAGATGCCGATCCCAAAGTTGATATGAACTACGTAGTCGCCGGGCCGAAGGTCGAGCACCGTGGCAATCGGCGCTCCTTCCATGAAGCGCTTTTGGGGAAGCTTCAGGCGTGCAACGCCAAAGAGTTCAGCATCGGTGACGATGGCAAGTTTGAGGTCGGGGAAGACGAAGCCACCGCCGAGGTTGCCGAGGGCTATGTGAGATGATTGGGGTGAGGGGGGTGATGAAGGTGATGGAGGTGATGTGGCTGATTGGGGTGATAGATTTTTCTGATTCACCTCCATCACCCCATCACCCTGATCAAAGAAAACCTCAGCCTGCCCCAACACGGTCTGCGCCCGATTCGGCTGGTCGGTGGAGATGACGAGGGTGAAGCCGTCCTTTTGGTAGTTCCTCAGGGTGAGTGCGAGGGCGTCGGCTCTTCCTCGGTATGGCTCCAAAGACATGGCATTGATGTCATGGGCGGATCGACTTTGAATCCACGGCGGGAGGGCGTTCATGGAAGTCAAGGCGAGCGTGCGCTCGTGGCTGGCCATGTGGTCGGGAGCGAGCATGAAATCGTGGGCAGGGGAGTGGAGAATCTCTCCGCGGGCGGCCCGGGCGGAGAGAGCTTGAGCTAACTCCTCGTCAGCCCGGACGGCGATCGTTTCAAGCTCTAGCGGCTCGTCGAGAACAAGGACTCCTTCCTCTCCCAGGAGGTCGATTGCGCATCCGGAATCCGGATGGAGCAAGGGCCGATACAGGTCGAGGCGGTCGAAGTAGACCTTCTGCGCAAGGGCCTCGGCATCGCCCGACACCAGTTCCTCCAGTCTAAGCGCAGCCTCGCCTTCCAGCATCGAAGACTCTCGCTCGGCCGTCGACAATAGCATCTCGCCCAAGCTTGGATCGATCTCGGTATATAGGGTCTCGCGAGAAGGCGCAAGCGACAGCCCTTCGACCTGCCCTACCGACCTTTGGTTATTCGGGTCGAACATACGCACGCTCTCAACCTCATCGCCGAATAGCTCGATGCGGTAAGGAAGGTCGTGGCCCGAGGCGAAGACGTCGATGATGCCGCCGCGACGGCTATATTGGCCAGGAAGTCGGACTGGCTCTTGTGGCTGATATCCCAGGTTCACCAATTGACGGATCAGACGGTCGGAGTCGATGGTCTCGCCCACCCGGATATCCACGAAGGCCTCGAGAAGGATGTCTCTCGGCAAGGTTCGTTCCAGTCCGGCCTGAGGCGTGGTGAGGACGATGCAGGGTTCGTCGGACACTAGGGCCCTCAAGGCTCCCAAGCGATCTGACAGAGCAACATGCTCGGGAGAGGCATCCTCGAAGAGGGAAGATATGCCGCTTGGAAGCTGGCTGATGGCGTCGTGGGGCACGCCGCACAGTTCTAGCTTGGCTTGCCACGCAAGGGCGCGCTCATACGTTGCGGCGACGATGAGGAGCTTGGTGGGGGATTGGTGATAGAGCGCCGCAACCAGAAATGGCCTAGCCTCAGGCGCGACCGAACGCCACTCTACCGATTGATCGAGTGGTTGCAGGACCTCCCCAAGGGCTGGAATTTCGGTTACGCGGCGCGCCCATTCGGCGATGCGCATTGATGGGAGTTTACCTTCCTCAGACACGAGGTTGAAGCCAAATGGATCAGGCCTTAAATGCTCCGCTGGTTACGCCCGCCATGAACGGTTTGGTGGCGTAGAGGAATAGGATTAGCAAAGGGATGCTGGCCAGGACGTAGGCGGCGAACATGGTG
>JACMJO010000432.1 GCA_014380605.1 Fimbriimonadaceae bacterium
CTTCGAGCCGTCCACCACCGACCAGCGGCTCGTTGCGAGCCGTCTTGATCTCCGCGATGGGCATCTGGAACGACAGCGCTCCATTTGCCTCCGACACCCTTACGTGGGTGGCATCGACTTCCAGGATGCGGCGACCGAACTTTCCGTCTTCCAGAAAGTCGGCTTCAAGCTGAATCAGTTTGTCCGTGGCCTCGGCCACAGTTAAGTCGTTTGGCTCGTCTTGGACGGTGATCGACATTTGTCCCTCCGCGAGACATTGTTCGGGCCTGTCGGGTTGCCAGCCAGACGGGCTATTTATAGGTTAGCGAACATCGACCCGCCGTTGGGGAGTTCGGAAAGCGTTTGAAGTTTTTGCGACGCCCATTTTCAAAGCCGGGCGCGTCAGCAAGCGTCGCGTAGGAAAGAGAATGTTACCGGCTTGCGATAGGGATGTCAAGAGTCCCAATTAGTTCCACAGTAAAACCCTGGAAGTCAAAAAATTGGGCGGCGAATCATTGTCTGTGGAAGGGATGGACGTGCCGCCCAAATGCAGGTCTCTTTGTTTGCGCGAGTTGTCTCGCTGAACTGATGATAGTCGCCCCCCTTCGTCCAGGCAATGCCTGATAGCGGTTTGTACGCCAAAATGGGGACAAACAAAGTTATCCGTCGCGAGGGCTTGGCTGGGTCATCTTGCCAAACCAACGCAATTGGGAAGTAACCTATGCCCAACCGTGATTCGCCGATTGGTTCTATCCTCCCTTTGCCTTCTGATTGCGACCGGCTGTCGTAGCGGCCTTACCGAACAGGAGTACTCGAACCAGTTCAAAGCCTCGGCGGAGAAGTACCTAGCACTGGCCCGAGAAGTTGCCAACAAACCCCTTCCCAACAAAACAGGTCTGACCCGTGAGGAACGATATGCCGCGCTGGCCGCCTTCCTCAGAGAGAACAATCAGAAGTTCCGTGCCCTAGCTTTGGAGATTAAGAAACTGCAACCTCCGGCTCCATACCAGAACGTCCACACGGCCTGGCTGGAATTAGTCGAAGGACAAGTCAGCAGGGAAGAGCAATACGCCGCAAGCCTGGACTCGCTTGACAAGGCTAAGCGTGATCAACTTTCCGAAGAACTGTTTACGTTTCTCCGCTCGCAGGGTGAGAAGTTGCTCGATGAAATCGAGAAGGCGGGCGGCGATGTTGCCAAGACGAAAGCCACATTCGAAAAGTCCATGCAGGAGTACACCAAAACACAGTGACACTCGACCGAGACGCGCTATTTGCCAAGCTCGATGCCTTCCACATCGAGACCCCAAGCTGGGGCTATGCGGACACCGGCACTCGCTTCGGTAAGTTCCTGCAACCTGCGGCTGCTGGCACAATCCAGGAAAAGCTTGAAGATGCAGGAACCGTTCACCGGCTAACCGGATGCTGTCCGAGCGTGGCGGTTCATGTCCTTTGGGACTTCAAAGAAGGGGTCGATCCCGGCCAGGTTAAGTCTGATGCCGAGAGAAATGGCGTTCGGGTCGGGTCGATAAATCCCAACTTATTCCAGGATCAGCTTTTCAAATATGGCTCGGCCTGTAGCCCCAACGCTGACGCCCGCACCCATGCCGACGAGCATATTCGTCGCTGTCTGGAAATCGGAGAGGCGACGGGTTCTAATCTTCTCAGCCTGTGGTTTGCCGATGGCACCAACTATCCTGGCCAAGACGATATCCTCTCACGGAAACACCTCATGCAAGAGGCCCTCAAGCGATGGCACGACGAGATGCCGGAAGACATGACGATGCTCGTGGAGTACAAGCCGTTCGAGCCTGCGTTCTATCACACGGACATTGCCGACTGGGGGATGTCCTATGCGTTCTCCAAGTTTGCCGGGCCACGCGCCAAGGTTTTAGTGGATACGGGCCACCATTTCCAAGGGGTCAATATCGAGCACATCGTTGCCTTCCTTCTCGATGAGGGAATGCTGGGCGGATTCCACTTTAACGACCGCAAGTATGCCGACGATGATTTGACCTTAGGCTCCATCGATCCGTATGCCGTGTTCAGGATCTTCCTGGCGATCCGCTTGGCTTCCGAGAGACATGGATTGGCAAGCGATCACATCGCGTACATGGTCGACCAGTCTCATAACCTCAAGCCGAAGATCGAGGCGATGATTCAGACCGCAACCACGGCCCAGGAGCTTTTTCTCAAGGCGCAATTGGTGGACTTGGAAAAGCTGGCCTCATCTCAAATCACGATGAACATCGTAGATGCGGAAGGTTGCTTGAAGGATGCCTTTTAC
>JACMJO010000433.1 GCA_014380605.1 Fimbriimonadaceae bacterium
GATTGCTAGTAGGAACCGGGGACCCTGTCGAAGCGACGGCAGGCGCGATTGCCTGGCCGTTGGATGGCGCAGAGATCGGTGCGGGTGCGCCTGGGGCAGATATAGCCGCTGGAGCCGAGGGCCCACGTGGAGCCGAAGGCGCACCCGGCGCGTTCGCAACCTTTGCAGGCTTCAACGGCTTCTTCTGCATAACCCTTCCTGCTTTGGACTTTGGGGGTTTGGCTGCCTTAAGTTTCCTGACCTTCTTGGCGTCGCCAATGCGTTTAATGCTGACAATTGACGCAGTGGCAGGTTTGGTTTGCGCGGTTTCCTGCTCGGCCGGCACGACGACCTGCGTCTGGATTCTTGCGCCGGCGATGGCTGCCAACCCAAGCGCGAGCACCGTACAGGCAAATACGATTTTGCGTTTATTCATAGTGGAATCTATCCTTCGATTGGGGTCAAGCAAGCTCTTCACCCGTTGCTCCAATGAGGTCGAGGGGCCGAAGAGGCCCAATGATGCCGAGAACTGGCGTGGCTGGAGCCGGCATTCCGCCACGCGCAGCAAGACCCGAGCGTATCGGGCGGCCCCGGCGGTCCGGAGCACAGCGTTGTCGCAGATCTCTTCCCTCGCGGTGATCAGCTCGCGATTCAGAAGGTGGATCAGGGGGTGGGGCCAATACACAGCGGCCAGAAGCCGCTGAAACAGGGCGACGATAAGGTGTCGATGGGCGATATGCGCGAACTCATGGGCGAGCACATCGCGAATCTCTTCGTCGGAAAGCGAATTGAGGAGCTTTCTGGGCATCAAGACGGCAGGGCGCAAAGCCCCCACAACGGCAGGTCCCGCGTCGTCGGTCGCGTAAACGGCAACGTTGTTTGATAGCTTCTCTAGCTGGAAGGAGTTGCGCCGTAATAGATGTACGCGTACCACGCCAACCATGATCTTCAACATGATCGCCGATACGCCTAGCCCCCAGATCCAGAGCCAAATCGGCAGAGGTTGGCTCACTGGCTCCTCAACGGCAATTGGCGCGAAGGATAGATCGACAATTATCAGACGCTCCCAAGCCCAGGTTGTCCAGCCTGAGTTCTGCATCATCCAAGTAGCAGGAGCCGCAAGAGCAATAAGAACCAGGGCGCTGAGGCCAAGCCCATATCGGGTTGCCGCATCCTTGCGGGAAATCCGGATCGAAATCAAAGCCAGACTGGCGATAGCCGTGATCTCTGCAACAATCAAGGCAAGGAATAGCAAATCCTGCCGATCGGCAAAGAACTCCAAGATCAAGATCACTTTTGCTCCCCCTCTGCTTTCTCGATGAGATCTCGGATGCGGTCGGCTTCCTCTTTGGTAAGCCCGCGACCTTCCAACAGAGCCATCATGAGGCCCTCCGTCGAACCCTTAAAAGCAGTATTGACGAGCTTCTGTACCACGTCGGAGAGGGTAGTTTCTCGTGGGCGAGTGGCCGAGTAATGATAGGTCTTGCCTTCGGTTCGGGTCCGAAGCCACCCCTTTTCCACGAGGCGGGTCAAAACGGTCTGGATCGTGTTCTTCGCGACGGAGCGTTCCACGGAAAGATCGGTCCAAACATCGCCAAGTGTGGCTTCGCTCCGACGCCACACCGAGTCCATGATCTCCAACTGGTTTCCTGATAGAGCTGGTAATTCTTTCATCCTACACCCACAAGTGTAGGTCTACTATACCAACAAGTGTAGGTACTGACGAGAATGACAAAGCTCTCCAATCGAAAACAAGCACAAATACTAGGCTGACAAAAGCCGTTTTCAAAGCCTGTATCTATAAAAGGCAAAGTTGTGAAATGCCCATCGGGCAGATGGGCCGTGCCCATCAAATCTCCCATCTTGTGCGACATGTAGAGAAAAACATCCAGAAAACTAGATTCAATTTGAACCTGAATCAGCTACGAACATTTGAACCTGTTTGCGGTCGCGTGTTCGCAGAGCTTGAACCTAAAAACTTGCAGCTGTCTTTAGAACAAGTAGCCCTTTGTTCGAAGAACATCGAACATAGAGCCAAGCTAGCGTAAACTGCCAACCACAACAAATGGAATACAGACTTCTCGGCCACTCGGGGCTCAAGGTCCCTGTCCTCACCTTTGGCACCGGCACTTTTGGAGGCAAGGGTGAATTCTTTAAGGGCTTTGGCTCCTCAGACGCTGAGGGGGCCACCAAGATGGTCGACATCTGCCTGGAAGCAGGCTTCAACATGTTCGACAGCGCCGACACCTACTCTATTGGCCTTGCGGAGGAGATGTTAGGCCAGGCAATCAAGGGTCGCCGGGACCAGGTCTTGATTTCCACCAAGGGCACGTTCACCTTTGGCAAGGGACCCAACGATGTCGGCTCATCCAGGCACCATTTGACCGACGCGATAAACGGCAGCCTCAAGCGCCTGGGCACCGACTACATCGACCTTTACCAACTGCACGCCTTCGATGCCCAGTCGCCGATCGAGGAAACGCTCAACACCCTCGACGACTTCGTCCGCGCCGGGAAAATCCGATATGTCGGATGCTCCAACTTCTCTGGTTGGCATCTCATGAAGTCGCTGGCGATTTCAGAGAAGTACAACCTGCCCCGGTACGTGGCGCACCAAGCCTATTACTCGTTGGTCGGGCGCGACTATGAGTGGGAACTCATGCCATTGGCCATCGATCAAGGGGTGGGCGCCGTCGTCTGGAGTCCGCTGGGTTGGGGACGTCTCACCGGCAAGATTCGCCGGGGCCAGCCGCTTCCCGAGGGTAGCCGATTGCAGAACAAAACCACCGTCGAAGGCGGGCCGCAGGTTCCGGAAGAGTATCTCTACCAAGTGGTGGACGCCCTGGATGCGGTCGCCTCCGAGACCGGAAAGACGGTCCCTCAAGTGGCACTCAACTGGCTCCTCCAACGGCCCACTGTCGCCACCGTTATCATCGGGGCCAGGAATGAAGAGCAATTACGCCAGAATCTTGGAGCAGTCGGCTGGAACCTGACTCCGGAGCAAGTTAAAAAGCTAGACGAAGCCAGCGCCACCCCCCTGGCCTATCCCTACTGGCATCAAGACGGCTTCAGCCGAAATCCTCGGCCAGTCTAAAAACTGGAGGTTTGCCTAGACCCAAAAACTTCGGTTACGAGGTCAGTTGGTCTTGCCCTCAAACCTGTAAACATAGGGAAGGTCGTCCTGCTCGAAAGTCAGACGGACGATGATATTGACCGCTTGGCTGGCCAAATCGACAGCTCCGGTGAAAGCGATTCGGTCTTCTTCGCATTCTTTGGTCTTCCCTTTAGCACCAAACTTGATTCGATCCGAACCGTTCCATGACTCGTATCCTTGGACTTCGAGCGCCTTTCCATCTTCCTCGATCGCAAACTTGATCCAAGGGCCACGCGAGATGTCGATGCCTACCGAGTGTCCAGTCACCTTTATCGACTTGCCCGAATGTGACTTCGCCGTCCACCGATCAGCGTTCAACGGCTTTATCTGCTTTCTTGCGTACTCAACTAAATCAAAGATGTCCATATGTCTTCCTCACCGCAAGAATACCGGGTCCTCGGCAAATTCCTGTAGTTGTGATAAGGTGATTTCGTGAAGCGTGTCTTACCCTTTCTCTTCTCGGCAATCTTAGTCTGCGCCGCGGCGTCACAGATTAGCTTTGGCGGACGAGCATCACAGCCAAGCATCCTGAATGCTGGCGCAGGATATCTGGCGATGCCTGCCGTACAGAAAGAGCTAGGTCTGAGCGCCACGGTCTCCAAAAAGATTCAAGACAAGATAACTTCCTCCACTCGCGCAATGATGGGCTCCATGCAGCCCACCCAAAGCTCAAAGGACCCCAAAGAAAGGGGTGTGGCCATACAAAAGCAGGTGGCGAGTATGCAGAAGGTTCAGGCCGAATGCGTGGCTATGCTCACCCCTACCCAAAAGGCACGATTGAAACAAATCACCCTCCAACAAATGGGTCCGCAAGCAATGTACAACCCAGAAGTCAAGAAAGAACTTGGCCTGAACGAGAGCCAGACCAAAAAGATCGGCCAGATTATGCAGGCGTCATTCCAACAAATGTTCGGCAGCCCGGGAGTTAAGCCAGGCGAAAGGCCAAGCCGAGAAGATGCGATAAAACGCATGCAGGAGTTTGCCAAGAAGCAAGAAGCAAGTCGCGTAAAGACAAATGCGGAAACGATGAAGGTTCTCTCTCCCACTCAGCGGTCCAAGTGGAAAGCCATGCAAGGAAAGCCATTTAAGATCGACATGTTTGGA
>JACMJO010000434.1 GCA_014380605.1 Fimbriimonadaceae bacterium
TCATTGGCTACGACGACACCTGGTTCGCGACGATGACCCAGCCCCCGTTGACCACCGTGCGGATGCCGATCTCGGAGATGGGCCAACGCGCGGCCGCCATGCTCATCGACCGCCTGGAAGGCAAGGAAGTTGCCGACCAGAACCCGGTCCTCCCAGTTTCACTAACGGTACGTCATTCTTGCGGCGCAATTGCCGCCTCGTCCCACTCCGTCGCTGTAGACGGCATCTCCCACCCTCGTTGAAGAGAGGAAATTTCATGAAATCTAGAACTCAAGCATTTACCCTTATCGAACTGCTTGTCGTCATCGCGATCATCGCGATTTTGGCGGCAATCCTATTCCCCGTTTTTGCCCAGGCCAAGTTGGCGGCAAAGAAGGCCAGCGACCTCAGCAACATCAAGCAGATCGGCACGGGCACTATGATCTACCTGACTGATTACGACGACGTGTTTCCACTCGTCGAGTTCGCTTCATCTCCTTTCGTACAAGCTGACTCGTACCGATGGAGTTCGGTCCAGTCGCTGGGCCCCTATCTCAAGAACACGCAGATCTTCTTGAGTCCCGTTGACTCGGCAGTAAAGCCTCCGCTTCCTGGGGCATTAGTATTGAACCCATCGACCAGAGCATCTCAGGCCGTCACAAACTCCTTAATGGCCAATGCCATTTCTCCAGCTTATTTTGCTGCCGGGTATTTTCCGCCGACCGTCACGGCTGGTAATCATCGAGGAATCTTCGGCGCAGGGAATTACTATGTCGGCCCATCTGAGACGTCTTCAGCCTCGAATACCAGCATTGAAGCGATTTCAGAAACCGTTATGTATGCAGGCGGGGCGGTTGAGAGCATGGCATCCGTTTTCTGCACAGGAACCGCGGGTCCCAACACTGAGGTCACTCGGTGTGGCTACGAAGACCTGATCACGGGTTATGATGTGCTAAATCTGGCTACTGGGACTAACTTTGGATTCCCGGATACTAACTTGAAGAAGGCTTGGACCAAGTTTAGTGGCGGCAGTAACTTCACATTTGGAGATACTAGTGCAAAAACTCTAAGACCTGGTGCCCTTCTACAAGGCTCTTTCGTCAATCCTCGCAGATTCCTAATCAATCCTGGTCAATGATGAAAAGATGCATCTTTGCCTTGACTTTCATCTCAATCCTGATCTTCTCCGTCGGAGGGTGTTCATCTGGCGGAGGTGACACCGGCGTTTCAACGGCTGTAACTGACGAACTTAAGTCATTTGGCGAAGCTGCAAAACGTGCAGGTGGTGACTTTGGAAAGTTGACTCCAGAGGAGCAACAGAAGTTCATCACACGGGCGGGTAGCGAAGAAGGAGCTCGGGCGATGGTTCAGAGAATGGCTGCGGGCCCTGGTGCCAGGGGCGCCGGTCAATAGGTGAATTTAAATCGATCTAAAGGAGCGTCCAAGCTTGGACGCTCCTTGACCATCGCGATTCTTGGCGTGGCTTGTCTCCCTGTGCAAGCTCAAACAGTGAACAGGACGTCCAACGGGCTTTTCGAGTTACACCAACAGCAAGGGCGTTGGCTATTCAAAGGCACTTCTCGCACCCCCTTCTGGTCAATGGGAGTCTGTTGCACCGGGGTGGGCTCAACCAAGGGTCAGGACGATCCTAAAAATCCTTCCTATGGCGGTTATCGGCTGTTTATCGACGATAACGCCTGGGTAGACGACACCCTTGCCAAACTCAAAGCCAACGGATTCAACTCAATTGGCGGCTGGTCCGATACCAATCTCTTTCAAAGGCACGGCGGCAAGGATCGTTTGCCTTACTTCGAGGTCCTGCACCTTGGCGCTTACAACAAAGCGCCTTGGAAGGACATGTTCACCAAGAACAACGCGCAGATCATCGACAAAGCCGCGAAGGACCAAATCCAGAAGTTACGGAACGACCCGAACCTGGTCGGCTATTTCTCCGACAACGAATTAGGCTGGTGGCGCGAAGCTCTGTTCGTCACCTACCTTGCCATGGGCCCCAAAGAGCCTGGAAAGCAGAAGCTCATCGAATTCACATCGAAGTTCTACGGCGGGAGCTACGCCCGATTCGCGCGGGACTGGACTGCCAAGGGCAAGTCTTTCAGCGCACTCGACAGTTCGGCCAAGCTAAAGCCGGGTGGCAACGGAATGAGCTTGGTGAAGGCTTGGCAATCGTTCCTGACCGACAACTACTACCGTCAGATGAAGGATGCGATTCGGAGGTATGACCCAAGTCGATTGATCCTGGGCGACCGGTACTGCCAGTTCTACTACCCAAACGTCGCCCAAACTGCAACCAAGTATGTGGATGCCATTTCCACTAACTACGGCGCGGATTGGAACAATGGGCAAAACACCGAATACTTCCTATCCACGCTTCACAAGATCACAAAAAAGCCGGTGATCATCACCGAGTTCTACATGGCGGCGATGGAGAATCGAAGCGGCAACAAGAACTCCAGCGGCGGTTTTCCGGTTGTGAAGACTCAGCTTGATCGCGAAAATGCGGTTCGCACCTATCTGAAGGATCTGGGGCGCCGACCTTACGTAGTCGGAGCACACTGGTTCCAGTTTTACGATGAGCCCACCCACGGCCGAGGCGACGGCGAGAACTACAACATGGGCCTTGTGGACATCCACGGGGAATACTACCAGGGCCTCCTGAAGGTCTTCCGAGATTTCAAGGTGGGCAAACCTTGGAATCCCACTTTCAAGTCGCCCATCCCTACAGCACCAAACCTCGTCGAGAAAGACTTAAAGGCATGGGACAAAGTCGCGGCCTTGGTCAAGACCGGGCCACAGCCAGCTTTCGGCGACATGTATCTATGTGCCGACAAAGACAACTTGTGGGTCGGATTGGCATCGATGAGCTTTACCGACGAAAGCCTGTATCCAAACAAGAAGATTCCCGAGGCGGATCGGAGTAGATTTGAGGTGAAGGTCAATGGAAAGTCTTATTGGGTTCGCTTTAGCGGAAATAAGCGAACATGTACGCTTAGCCCCGGTTTGAAACTTGGATATTGGCGGGACGGCGTTCGAAGCGAACTGATCCTGAAGATTCCTCGCCCCGCTTCCCGTCGCATCTCGATCCAAGCTTCGCTATCTACTCACGGAAGGGCGGACCGCATGACTTGGTCCGACAATCGAATTCTCTCCCCTGCAAAATGACCACCTATCCACCCATCAACCCTCGATTCCCCTCGCTTTGGCACGGCGGCGACTACAACCCAGAGCAATGGCCGCGCGAAATTTGGGACGAGGATATGGCCTGGATGCGCGAAGCGGGCGCCAACGCCGCGACGGTCGGAGTTTTCTCATGGGTTTCGCTAGAACCGGAAGAAGGAGTTTTCACCTTCGACTGGATGGACGAATTGATGGATTTGATGCACGCCAACGGCGTCCATGCGATCCTTGCCACTCCGAGCGCAGCCCCCCCGGCTTGGATGGCCAAGAAGTATCCCGAGATTCTGCGAGTTGGACCAGACCGAGTTCGTAGGCTTCATGGTAACCGCGTCAACTACAACTGGTCGAGCCCGGTGTATCGAGAGAAAGTCTCGGAGATGGCCGAGCGCTTGGCCCTGAGATATGGAAAGCATCCTGCGCTCGCTCTGTGGCACGTTTCAAACGAGTACGGTGGAGAAGACTTCAGCGAGGGATCGCGCCGTGCGTTCATCGCCTGGCTTCGGACCCGATATGAAGACGACCTGGATTCCCTGAACCAAGCCTATTGGTCGCGATTCTGGGGACACACCTATACCGATTGGGAACAGATCGAGATTCCGGGCCAGCCGTACAGTGAGACCGCGATCCATGGCCTCAATATCGACTGGCGCAGGTTCGTCAACGATCAGATATTAGACTTCTACCTTCACGAGTCGGCCCCTCTAAGGCGCATTACGCCGGAGATCCCCGTCACCACCAATATGATGGGCACATACGACATCGTCGATCCATGGAAGTGGAAGGATCACGTGGATGTCCTCTCCTGGGACAGCTACCCAGGCTTCACCGACCACCCGGTCGACACCGGCGACTTTGTAAAGATTGCCTTTACGCATGACATGTATCGGTCGCTCAAGGGCAAACCATTTCTACTGATCGAATCCACCCCCGTCTCCAGCAATTGGTACGCCACCATGAGGCTCAAGCGCCCCGGAGTCCACAAGCTTGAGGCCATGCAGGCGATCGCCCATGGTAGCGAGGGGGTGATGTACTTCCAATGGCGTCAGTCGAGGGGCTCACAAGAGAAGTTTCACGGGGCGGTTGTGTCTCACGCCGGTGGACCTGGCACTCGAACCTTTGAGGAAGTGGCGGAGGTTGGGCGAGAACTGGCCGGGTTGTCAGACCTGGTGGGATCTTGCCAAAAGCCCGAGGTTGCGATCATCTACGATTGGGAAAACGCCTGGGCGCTCCGCGATTCTTGCGGCCCGATCCTCGGAGACAAAGGCTACTTTCATACCGCCCTTAAGCATTATCGAGGTTTTTGGGA
>JACMJO010000435.1 GCA_014380605.1 Fimbriimonadaceae bacterium
GACTCGGAAGTCAAAACTCCAAAATTCGAACTCCAAACTCAGATGACAACCTTCGCATACACCGCGCTCGAACCTTCGGGCAAGCGAAAAACGGGCTTTATCGACGCCGCTACCAAAGAGGCGGCGATTGCAGTGGTTGCGGCGGATGGCAAGTATGTTTTAGAGATCAAGGAGTCCGGTGGCTCTGGCGAGAAAAGCGCCTTCTCACTAGGCAAGAGCAAGAAGGTCAGCAAGGCGGATATCGCCCTGTTTACTCGACGAATGGCCGACCTTGCCGACGCTGGTTTGCCCTTGGACAGAGTGCTCCAGGTTGTCGCAGAGCAAGCCGAGAGTGAGACCCTTCAGGAAGTCGCCCTTGATGCCCTGGACCAGGTCCGCAAGGGAACTCCGGTCAGCGAAGCGTTGGCTCGTCATCCCAAGCTGTTTCCCGATGTCTTCACCCAGACCCTCCGCGCAGGAGAAGCTTCAGGACAATTTGCCGACGTTGCCGGGAGACTAGCTGAATTCCAGGAGAAAGAAGTCACCCGACGAAGCCAAATCGTCTCGGCCCTCATCTATCCCGGGGTTCTGACCTTCACCGCAATCGGAGTTGTTTTGGCTCTAGTCTTCTTCGTCATGCCGAAGCTATCGCCGGTTTTCAAAGACCTTGGAACGGAGCTACCCTTGACGACCAAGATTCTGCTTGGCACGACCGACTTCCTCACGAAGAATGGACTGTTCCTTTTGGGAGGGATCATCGCATTGTTCTTTGCTTACAAGGCGTGGGTCAAGACAGAAGCGGGCGCACTCGCTCGAGACCGAATGATCTTTCGGATGCCAGTTGTGGGCTCTGTTATCAGGAAAGCGACTGTCTCACGGTTCGCCAGAGTGTTGGGAACCCTGGTTTTTGGCGGCGTGGCTATCCTGGAAGCGATTCGAATTGCCGGACTCTCAAGCGGCAACAAAGTTTTCATCGCAAGCAGCGCTGTCGTGGAGAGCGAAGTTCGAGAAGGCAAGCCGATTGCCGAGGCGATGCGAGATGCGGGTGACTTTCCGCCGGTTTTGACCCACATGGTGGCGATCGGCGAAGAAACCGGCGACCTCCCAAAGATGTTGGGACGAGTCTCCGAGAGCTTGGATTTTGAAGTAGATAACGGCATGCGGAGGCTAGTAGCCCTCGTCGAGCCGATGATCGTGTTGGGCATGGGCGGAATCGTGGGGTTTGTCGTACTCAGCGTTCTCCTGCCGATCTTTGCGGCGCAGAGCGCGGTGAAATAAGAATTTGATGGGGCATGAATTGGTAGTAAGGATAAGCGAACAGTAAATGAAAAACAGATCTCGAATTCGAAAGGGCTTTACGTTGATCGAGCTCGTCGTGGTCATTTTGATCTTGGCGATTTTGGCGGCGTTGATCGTGCCCCGCGTCGTGGGCCGAACCGACGATGCAAAGCGATCCAAGGCGGCGAGCGATATCTCGACGCTTCGTGGACAAGTGCAGATTTACAAGACCGACGTGGGGGCTTTCCCAGAGTCGTTGCTAGATTTGCGGACGCGGCCATCAGAGGGAGCCGACGGCTTGCGCGGGCCGTACCATGATAAAGAGCTACCTACCGACCCGTACGGCAACGAGTACGACTACCAGGTTTCCAGCGATGGCGAAGAGTTCACCATCATCTGCTACGGCTTAGATGGAGCGCCGGGCGGAGAAGGCAATAACGCAGACATTGGCGAAGAAATCACAGAAAATCAATAAAGGATTCACGCTGATCGAAATGACGGTGGTGATTACGGTGCTAGCAGTGCTGGCGGCCGCGATCGTGCCTAACCTTCTGAGCGAACAGCGAAGCCGCGAAGCACGACAGTTCTTCGCAAAGGCTCGCAATCTGATGGTCGAAGCCCGATCCCGTTCGATCGGCGATGGGCAGACCCGATCGATCCGCCTCGACGATAGCGGAGGGCGCTTGGTCGTAGAGCGGGTCGATCAGGAGTCCGGCGAGGCGACGGAAGACCGAGGGATCACCCTCCCCGAAGGGGTTACGGGAGACGCCTTTCGGACCCTCAATGAAGAATCTACAACTGCTGAGTGGGTCGTGCGATTCTATGCCGACGGCAAGGCTCGCGGCGGTGCGATTTCGTTCGATACGAACGGAAGGATCATCAGCCTGATCATTGAGAATACAGGGCAGGTTCGCAAGGTAGATGGCGAATTGCCAGCTACGGAAGATGAAACCTGGGATGCGGGAGGCTATGAGCAACGGATCTAGGAAGATTTCGGAGTCTCGAGTCCGGAGCTCGGAATGTCTGGCAACTGTTGTTGTCGCTCCGATCCGCAATCCGAAATCCGGACTCCGAAATCGCAAGCGCCTCGGTTTCTCCCTCCTTGAAGCGATCGCGGCTACAGCCTTGGTCGGCGTCGGCGTCGCAAGCGCGATGGGTGGATTGGCGGCGATGGCGAAGACGGATCGATTGTTGCTCGAACGAGAAACCATGCAGCGATTGGCCGCCCTGAAGTACGACGAAATCATCGCGACCGGCCAGATCGAGACCGCCGACTTAAGCGGAGACTTTGCCGAGCAGAATCTCGACAAGTACGAGTGGGAAGCGACGGTTGAGCCTAGCGGCGAAGAGAATCTAGAAATCCTCACGATCACCGTTAACCAAACGGGCGTGACCGAGGGTCCACAGGCAACCTTTGACGGACTGATCTTCAAGCCTCCCATTGAAGGTGGCGCACAATGACGAAAAGATCGGGCGTGACCCTCATCGAACTCGTCATCTCGCTCGCGATTGTTGCAATCCTTACGGGCGCGGTGACTCGGGCATTTATCGCTGGCCTGACTTACGAGACCAGCATCTCTGAAGCCAGAGCGAAGAAGGAAGCTAAAGACAGCATCGACAACAGGCTCACCGACCTGTTCCACGCGGCGTACCTTTCGCCCGACAATACGAATACCGACACCTTCTTTATCGGCGGTACCGGGAGCGACGAAGGGCTCGGGTCTGGCAACGCGGATACCGTCCAATTCACGATCCAAGGGGCGCGACCGCCTAGCTCTTCGGTCGAGAACGAAGACGACTTCGAAACCCAGAATCAAGCCAATGGACCCCAAGGCGGGGTGGCGGAGATTAGCCTCTCCGCAACGGCGGTTGGCGACCCAGGGACGCGGTCGGGAGTTTTCATTAGAACCCAGAGACCCTCCGATAGCGAGCCCAGCCAGGGCGGGACAGAGAAAGTCTTCGATGACTCCATCACTTCGCTCGAGTTTGAATTTTGGGATGGGACGGCTTGGCAACCATCATGGTCGACTCTAGTAGGGGCCGAAAAACGACTTCCTGCCGCCGTTCGAATCACCTACTCGCGGACGAGCGACGGCGCCGAAGAGTCCAATGTGCTGGTCGTTCGACTGCCACTTAGCGACGTCACGGCCGACGACCCCGCAGAGCAAACCGCGCCTGGAGGAGCTGCGTGAGACGCACCAAACGTTCGGGCAGCATATTCGTTATCTCTTTGGTAGTTCTTGCCGGGCTCGTTTCTGTGCTTGCCCTTGCGGCGGCCAGCCAGAATGCCGCCAACAAAGCGCAAATCCGTCGGATGGAAGGTCGAAAGGCGCGAGTCATCGCGGAAGCCGCCATTCAGCGAGCGTTGGCCGAACTTCAGGATCAAGTGAACTCGCCAACGACCGTTAACGACGACTGGTCCCAGCTGGGGCAAATCGGCGGCGAAGCGTTCGAACTCGGTAATGCTTCGTTTAGAGTGCAAATCATCGACGCGGCAAGCAAGGTAAACCTGAATACAGCAACGCAAGCCCAGCTTGAACTGCTACCCCTGGACCCAGAGCAGGTCGATGCCATCTTGGATTGGCGTGAGGCAAGTACGGCGCCCCGGCCTGATGGCGGCAAGGATGAGTATTACAACCAACTTGAGAATCCCTACAATGCCAAGCTTGGCCTCTTCCAATCCGTGGATGAGTTGCTTCTTGTGAAGGGGATTACAGCCCGAGACCTCTACACCGTTCGCACCGATATCGAGCGCACCAACCAACCGACTCGCACGTCAAGCGGCGAGCAAGTTGAATTGCCGCTGGAAGAATTGCTCACGGTGGATTCGGTTTCTCAAGCCGTGAACGCGGCGGGACAAGCCAAGTTGAACCTGAACACGGTCAATCAGTGGCAACAGATCGTAGGTCGAGCCCAAGTGAACCAGCAGGTTGCCCAGGCGATCATCAACCTGAGGCCGGGCGGCGGCTATACGAACATTGGACAGGTTCTGGCTACGCCGGGCATTACCTTGGCCTCTGCTCCGGCAATCCTCAACAATTGCACCACGGGCGGTCAAAACCAACCGGGGAAGATCAACCTGAACACCGTTACCGAGGAAATTCTTCTCACCATCCCGAACCTGCCTCCCGACGTCGCGAGCGCCATTGTGACGCGACAAAGCACCGGATTCACCGAGCTTGGCGAACTTACCGATATACCAGGAATGAATAATTTGGCCCTTTTGCAACAAACCGCAGGCTTCTTCGAAGTGAACTCCCAGTCTTTCGTGGTCCGAGTCGTTGGACGCTCTGGAACCACCCAAGTGGCGCTCCAGGCAACCGTTGCACTGTTGGATGGGGCACCGAAGATCGTTCGAATAGAAGAATCCCCCTACACGAACGTAATCGATGTTTGGGGCTGGGAAGCTGAGCCCGTCGCAACGACAACTCTGAAGGGGGCCCAATGAGCGCTTCTCTCACTCATCGCGTGGTTGAGTGGTCGCCCGCTGGGGTTGTCGGATTCGACCCGGCAACGAAGCAATTCACCAAGGCTGATTCGCTGAGCGAGCTTGCCGGAACGTACGGCGGAGGCTCCATCATCGCCGCCGTTTCGCGACGCTCCACGTTTGTCAAGGCGGTCCGGGTTCCCAATGCGGGCGCGTCTGAGATCAACATGATCCTTCAGACGCAGATGGCCACCATGTTTCCGGTGCCTCTGCACGAGTTGGCCTACGCATTCCGACTTAGCGACGACATCAACGCCGAGGGGCGGCTGGCCATCGTCGCCGCTATGCGAGAGTCTGATCTTCAATCCCTTTATATCGATGCGAAAGCGGGCGGGCTTAAGGTGGAGCGGGTGATACCAGCTGCTTTCGGGTCGATGTTGCTCGCGGATTCCCTTGGCCATAAGAACGCGGCGGTGGTACAGGAAACAAGCGAAGGGCTAGCCATCGACTTGGTCGCCGAAGGCGAACTGAGATACTCGCGCGTCGCGCCAATGCCGGCAAACTCAGAACTAATCGAGGCAGAGGTCGAACGCTCATTCCAAGGAGTGGGACTTTCCTCGGCCCCGATCGTTGCCGCCGGAGGATTCCCATTTGCCCAGGCGGACCAGTCCACCAACGTATCCACGTTGGAAGCGCTGGCGACTTTGCCAATGGAAAAAATTGGGCTCAGCTTGGAGACAAGAGAGACGAGAGATTCAAGAGAAAAGGCCCGCCAAGGAAGCCGAACCAGACTCGCCGTTTTCATGTGTGCCGCGGCCGGTCTATTAGCCCTGCTTGTCTTTGTAGAAAGATCCGAAGCGGCTGAGAAACTTCGCGTTTCCAATGCCAAATGGCAAAAGGAATTGAGCGGCCGACGAACCGACGCCACGAGGCTTGAGGGCGAAGTCGCCAAGCTTCAGGCAACTGTCCAGACCCTAAAGCGAGCCTTCGCTCCCGCCCAGCTTCCTGCGGACGTTTTCACCACTGTTTCAAACCACGCTCCCAAAAATCTTTGGCTAACGGGCACGACGTTCGAGCGAGGCAAGATCATGTATGTACGCGGGACTTCCGCCACCAGCGAGGCCCTTTCCGATTACCTTCAAGAATTAACTACAGAACCAAGGCTCCGAGACGTCAAGCTGGTCTTTGCCAACAACGCGGAGATTGAGAAGACGCCCGTAGTGCAATTCTCCATTCAGGCGTTCCCGGTTGGCAACTTGCCACTCGTCGACCCAAAGAAGAAG
This sequence comes from Fimbriimonadaceae bacterium, assembly GCA_014380605.1. GTDB lineage: Bacteria > Armatimonadota > Fimbriimonadia > Fimbriimonadales > Fimbriimonadaceae > 55-13. The sequence continues at coordinate 5,968 of JACMJO010000435.1, forward strand.
GGAGCCAAAAAGTGATCAGTTTCCGAACGAAGTCAGACACGGGCGTGAGCGTGGCGATTATCATCGCCATCACTGTCCTCGTCGTCACGGGGCTTGTCATGCTTTTCGTTCCCGCGCCTACGACCGCAGGGATCGCCTCCGGCAAAATCCGATCTCAAAAGGAGTTAGATGAGCGCCTGGCCAAACTTGAGAAAGACAAGAGGGATGCAAAAGCCATGATCGTCAGCCAAGTTTGGAAGGTGCCGATCGCGGAAGTCGGTCCCAAGGCGCTCGCTTTTATCACATCGTTTGCCCAGAGACAGAATGTGAAACTGCTCGCATTCCGACCTCAGAAAATCGTCGAGGTCAACGGCCTCAATCAGCTTCCCTTCCTAATCACAATCGAAGGTCCCTATCCGGGAGTTATGAAGTTTGTGAAGGACTTAGAGGCGCCCGCCCTAAAGGTAGGAACCAGTCTCGTTCAAGTTACTGGGAGCGATCCCAGTACCGATACGGTCTCGGCCACGGTGGGTATCGTGGCGTATAAGCAACTAGAAATCAAATCCGCATCGAAAGGCAAAACTAATGCAAGCAAAAAAGAAAACTAGCCCCATCCTGTGGATCGCCCTGCTAAGTGTTGGCGCCGCCGCCTACGTGTTGACAACGCCCGAAGTTGCTCCTAAAAAGACCACCGTGCGCAAAACGAGTCCGAAGAAAACGACGGTCGTCAGTTTGATTACTGAAGAGGATCTTAAAGCGAGCTTTGAAAGGGTGAACAACCCTGTCAAGAATGCGTTTATGCCATTCGTAAAGAAAAGTTCGGCTGATACTACTCAAAGCTCGCCAAATTCGCTTCCGGCAGAATTCACCGGGGGTGAAGCAGGGTGGGCCTATACGGGGACTGCCGCGGTGGATGGACGCATCCAGGCCGTTGTCGAGAATCAAGGAACGGGCCAAGGCGACTTTTTGAGCGTAGGACAGAATTGGAAGAAGGCTCGGGTGGTGGCCGTGACGGAATCCACATTGGTCTTAGAAGGAATGAGCGGACAACAAATAACCGTCAAGATGCAGGAAAAGCTGAGCAGTTCGTCCATGTTGGCGGGCGGCTTTGCCCCTGTTAACGTGAACCAAGGCCTGCGAGGCCAGATTGGTCCGGTTGCCGTTCGACCGGAAGGCGCCCCGACGGGAGCCGTAGCTAGCGAAGGAGATGGTAATGCGAATTAAGACTCTGGTTTGCGCTTTGGCGATGGTGGCCCCATTGGCCGCCCACGCCCAATTCGAATCCGGCGGAGGCGATTCTGGTCCTGCATGGGGCACTCTGCTTAAGAAACCGAAGACCTCGGTCAAGCCGAATTTCCAAAACACGAGCATCGACATGATCGTGGCCTGGTACGCCAAGACCTCGGGCATCACGATCGTGAAGGACCCGGCTCTGACGGGAACCTTGACCGTCGTCAGCGCCAAACCCATCGCCTTAAGCGATGCCTTTTCACTTCTTAACACCACCCTTGGCCTGAAGAACTACGAGATCAAGAAGGAAGGCAACTTCCTGGTTATTCGAGGCAAAGGCAGGGATGGAGGCGGGGCTGGCCGGAATCCATTTGAGGGAATGGACATGACCAAAATGGGCGAGATGTTCGGGGGCCAATCCCAACTCAAAGTCTATGTCATCCAGTTTGCGAACGCCAGCCATGTCGCTAGGGTGGTCAATGAGTTTTTTGTAACCACGCATAACCAGATGGATCAGATCATGCAAATGATGGGTGGAGGCATGCAGGGTGGAAACAACCGTGGCGGATTTGGCGGTGGAGGAGGAGGCAATAACCGAGGTGGCCAGGGCGGCGGCAACAACCGCGGCGGTGGTGGTGGATTTGGAGGAGGCGGGCAGGGTGGCCGACCGAACTTCGGCGGCATGGGCCGTGGTGGCTTTGGCGGCGGATCAACCCAAGTCGTGCGTGCATCCAGCGACGACTTCAGCAATTCCGTAATCGTCAACGCTCCGAGCAAGGAACAGCAGCAGGTGGAAGCGTTGATCAAGCAGATCGATCGCCAAACTGAGCAACCCCAACAGCCTAAAGTTTTTAAGCTCAACTATGCGAGTAGCGACGAGCTTGCTCCCGTAGTGCAAAACGTACTCACCCAGAACGCGCCTCGCGGACGAGGTGGAATCGGCACTCAGAACGTACCCATCGAGCAACGATTCCAGCAAGCCTTCCGCTTTGGCGGGACCCAGGCC
>JACMJO010000436.1 GCA_014380605.1 Fimbriimonadaceae bacterium
GGTGGTCGAGGGCGATGCCCGCCGCACCGTTTCCGGGATCAGCCAAGATTTGCAGTGGCTTGAGCTCGGAGGGATCGACGATCTTCAGCAAGTGGGCTGTAAAGTCGGCATAGGCATCTCTATCCTCGATCTTCCCACTGCCAGTCGGAGTTGGTTTTGCCTGCAAATACTCGTGAGCGCGTCGCTCGATTTCCAGCAGACCCGTGTCGCCGCTTATCGGGCGGCTTTCAGCGTGGACCATTTTCAGGCCGTTGTACTCCGGCGGGTTATGGCTTGCAGTGATCATGATTCCGCCGTCGAGCCCGTATGCCGCGGTTGCGAAATAGACCATCTCGGTCCCGATCATTCCCAGATGCACGACATCCACGCCCGCGTCATTGAAGCCCTGAGCTATGGCCCGATAAAGCTCTGGTCCACTTAAGCGAATGTCGTATCCAATGCAGACTTTCTTTGGTTGGATTTGATCGGCGTACGCGCGGCCAATGGCATAGGCGATATCGGGATTCAACTCGCTCGGCACTTTGCCGCGAACGTCGTACGCTTTGAAGCAGGGGAGATACTGGCCCATTGACGGCTAGTTTAGTCGATTGCCCTCGATATCGGTGAGCCCTCCAACCGTTTAAAAATCGGACTTCAATGCTTGTTTGCAAGCTTAGACATAATGATCCAATGCAAACCCACCTTCTTGGCGCGCATATGCCTATCAAGGGCGGACTCGGACAGGCGGTGCGGGACGGCAAGGCCATCGGCTGCACGGCTGTTCAGGTCTTTACTTCCAGTCCCCAGCAATGGGCTTCAAGGCCCGTAACCAAAGACATGGTCTCCAAATTCCAAACCGCCAAGGCCGAGACGGGGATCGATGTGGTGGTAAGCCATGATAGCTACCTGGTGAACTTATGCGCGCCCACCGAAGAAGCCAAGCTGAAGAGTATTGAAGGGTTAAAGGGCGAACTAAGGCGATGCGGCCAATACGGAATCCGATGGGTCGTCTCCCATATCGGGGCACATAAGGGAGAGGGCGCAGAAGAGGGCCTAAGGATGGCCGCCGAGTCGGTCAAGGAAGTTCTCGCAGAGACTCCTGACGGCGTGATGATCCTTGCCGAAACCACGGCGGGTCAAGGGTCATCCCTCAATTCCAAGTTCGAGGAGATCGCGCGGTTGTTCGAGCTAACGGGCTCCCCACCAAGATTAGGCGTCTGTCTCGACACCTGCCACATCTTCGTTGCGGGCTATGACATCCGCACGGCAGAGGGATACGAGAAGGCGTTCTCCGAGTTCGAGCGTTTAATTGGCCTGAGCAACCTAAAGGCAATCCACTGCAACGATAGTAAAAAGGATTTCGGAACTCGAGTCGACCGACATGAGCACATTGGGGATGGCTTCATCGGGGCCATGCCATTCCAACTGCTAGTCAACGATCCAAGGTTTTTCCAGACGCCGATCCTTCTTGAGACCCCGGAAGCTCCTGAGGGGCATGCCATGAATCTCGCGAAGCTGTGGGGAATGGTCGAGGGGTAGGGCCTCCGGTTTTCGGTTTCCGATTTCCGATTTCCGATTTCCGATTTCCGAAGAAGGTTGGATCACCTCCATCACCTCCATCACCCTTGCCAAGGTAATCTCTAGGCCCACGGACATTCCCCGCCGACAGCGCCGTCCCCGGAGATTCTATGCAAAAAACTTTCGCTATTCTCGGTTCTGGCATGCAAGGAACCGCCGCCGCCTACGACCTCGCTAAACACGCCGATCCCAAGGAAATTCGTATGGGCGATGCCCTCCAAGAACAGGCGCAGCGGAATGCCGATAGAGTCAATCAGCTAGTAGGCCGCACCGTCTGCACCGCCCATCAGGTCGATGCGTTAGACCCAGAGAACCTAGGGCAATTTCTCGATCCGATCGACGTGGTCCTCAGTTGCGTTCCCTACTGGATGCACCCCCGAGTGGCCGCCGTGGCGATCCGACATAAAACCAATATGGTGGACATGGGTGGGGATACGGCCGTCGCATGGGAAACCCTAAAACTGGATGAGCAAGCCAAGTCCGAGGGAATATCTATCGTGCCCGACACGGGCCTGGCGCCGGGACTGGTGAACGATCTTGGCAATTATCTGATCGAGCAGTTCGACCAAGTTGAATCGGTTCGCCTCTACTGTGGCGGCCTGCCCCAAAACCCCAAGCCGCCTTTCAACTACAAGCTCGTTTTCAATATCGAAGGGCTCGTTACGGAGTACAGCCATCGGGCAGATGTCGTTCGAGATGGAAAGATCGTCCAAGTCGATACCCTCGCCGAACTTGAGAAAATCCATGTCGACGGACTAGGCGAAATGGAGGCTTTCACAACCTCGGGCGGGGCCTCGACCGCGCCATTTACTCATGAGGGAAAGCTAGGTTCCTACGAATACAAGACGATCCGGTTCCCTGGCCATTGCGAAAGAATGAGGCTGTTCAAGGACTACGGCTTTTGGGGCGCTGAGCCGGTTGTGACTCGAAGCGGAGAAGCAATTCCCATCGAAGTGTTCCACAAGCTGATGGGGGAGGCGTTCCGAGATCCAAGCGATAAGGATCAAGTGATCGTTCGGGGAGTCGGAGTTGGCTCCAAACAAAGAAATCGCAAGCGAATTCAGCTTGATATCCACGAGAAGCATGACGATGCCACTGGATTCACGGCAATGGAAAGGCTAACCGGATTCTCCACCGCAACCTACGCGAAGCATGTTGCGGGCGGACACTGCGGCCCCGGCTGCCACCGATACGAAACCGCGATGACCGGAGTCAAGTTCCTAGGGGAAATCCAGGAACGCGGCATACGAGTGAAGATTCAAGAATCAGCCGCCTAGTATCATTCCCTTATGTTCATCACGTTCGAGGGGCCGGAAGGCGCCGGGAAAACGACGGCGATCGGAATGATCTCGAATCAGTTGAGAGATCGAGGCGAATCCGTGGTGGTGACGAGAGAACCCGGCTCAGGTGAACTTGGCGCAAAGATAAGGGAGATCCTCCTGCACGGAAACGGCATGCCGCCCGAGTCGGAGCTATTCCTGTTCCTGGCTGATCGGGCGAACCACGTGGCAACGGTCATCCTTCCCGCCCTCGACCGACGGGAAATCGTGCTGTGCGATCGATATGCAGATTCAACCCTGGTCTATCAATCCCTCGTTAGGGGCCTCGACGAAGATTTTGTGAGACATGCGAATCGATTCGCAACCGGAGACCTTCAGCCAGAGCTGACATTCTTGCTGGATATCGACCCCGTCGTGGGACTCGCTCGCCTCAAATCAAAAGACCGCATGGACCGCGAGCCTATCGAGTTCCATCAAAAGGTGCGCGATGGATTCCTTGCCTTGGCGATGGCCGAACCAGACCGATGGAGAGTCTTGGACGCCTCGATGTCGTCGGAGTTGATCGTTGCCGCCTTCTTCGATTGGTACGACAACGAACGCGCCGGCCAACGCGCATTCGAGTTTAGTTCTTAGCCGGACTAAGCCGCCTTTTCGACCTTAGGCTTGAGCTGCTTCGGAACCAAGCGCATCGGATCGAGCAGGACGGTTAACTCCTCCCCGCGCTTCGCAACTCCGGACAGTACTTCATCGATCTTGTCATTAAGAAGCCGAGCGCCTCCATCGATCTCCTCCTCCTGGAATGCGACGATCCCCTCGACATGGTCCACTCTCAGGGCACATCGCCCGTTTTCGGTGAAAACGAGGACGAAGTTGCGTGAATCGAGCCCTTCCGGTAGCTCGAGCCGCAAACGAGTATCGATCGTCGGGATCGACTTTCCCCTAAGCTCGAATACGCCAAGCATTACTTTGGGCGCCTTCGCAACCTTCGTCAGTTGCTGTGCCGGCAAAATCTGCTCCACACTTTCGATCGGTAACCCGTATCGCTCGTTTCCGAGCTTGAAAATTACGTACTTGCTTTCTGCCATCGAAACCTCCCCACACCATTCACAGCCGCCATGCTGCGCGCGGAGTATTCCGCTGTCCGTCGCCTTTCCTAGCCCGTAATTTCGCGAGGCGAAGAATCAACCCAGTAAATCTGCGTACCGATAGCCATAATGGGAATAGGTTCACATATGCTCATGCTCCTCATACTCGGTCAGGTCCCTTCATCCGAATCTATTTTGAAAAGGTACGACCAGTTCCTGGCCAGGGCCAATTCTTTGTCGATGGTGGTCAAATCGAAGTTCAATGGCCGGGAAATGGGCACGGCCAAGCTGGTCATCGCCAGGCCAAATCGGATGAGCATCACCGTTAAGTTCGGTATTCATGAAGCTTCGTTCGTCCTGAACCAAGAGGAAGGGCTGGAAATAGATCGCCCAAACTCCATGTACTCGGAGCACCCGGCCTTTGGGCAGCTCTACTTGCCCGACTTCAACTTGATACCGATGATCAGACACGCTGTTCCCACGTCGGCTATTCGCGGGACATCGATGGGCATGATTCCTCCGACCTCAAAGCCGACGGTAGCTACCAAGGTAGTCGTGAACGGAGTTGTTACGGATCAGATTTCACTCAAGCAAAAAGACCAAATGTCGGACCTCGACATTAAGATTTGGATCGACGCAACCGGCAGAATGGTCAAGTTCTACTCGAGAGTGGCGTCAATGCAAGGGACGGTTCAGGTCGAACAAGACATCTCCGCGTATGTCGTCAACCCCAAGGTGCCGGATGCGGTATTCAATACGAGGCGCCCGCTCGGATTTTCGCCCTACGAACTTGCCCGAGCAGACTACGCTCTTCCGCAAGGCGAAGCCGTTCCTAACGTCCAGTTGAAGGCTGCAGATTCCGGCAAGGCTGAATCGCTGAAGAACCTGATTGCCGGAAAGAACAGCCTGGTATTGATCGCCGATCCCGACTTCCCCGGCAACTCCGCCCTGTTCAAGGCCCTCAGAGAAGTCTCGATGAAAATCCCCGACTTCAAGCTTGTGGTGCTGAGCAACCGGCGAGACCCAGGCTCGGCGAAGCGAATTGGAGTCTCGAATGCTTTTTATGACCCGACTGGCAAGGAGCTCTTGAAGCTCGCCATCCCGGGCGCGCCAACGATGCTCCTCATCAATAAGAAGGGAGTTCTTGCTCAAGCCTTCTTTGGATTCGATGGACAGTGGGAAGGCCTCGATAAGGCTGTCGATCTACTCAAAAAGGGTGGTTAGGACATACTCAAGAAAGTGAACGTGGTTCAAGGCAAGATGACGGCTGAAGGCAAGCGGTTCGCGATCGTGGTCAGTCGATGGAACGAGTTCGTAACCAAAGAGTTGCTGGACGGCGCACTTTCCGAGCTTGAAAGATATGGCGCTACCGACGTCGACGTCTACCATGTTCCCGGCACATGGGAAATGCCTCCCGTTATCAGCCGACTCGTCGGCAACGCGAAGAAGAAGCCCGATGCGGTAATTGCGCTTGGGTGCATTTTGCAGGGCCAAACCACTCATGCCCAGATGCTGGCGGGCGATGTCGCCTCAGCCCTGATGAGTCTTCAAATCTCCAGTGGAGTCCCGATTTCCTGGGGAGTTCTGACTCCCGACACTCAGGACCAGGCGTTGGATCGGGCTGGCCTTAAGCTTGGCAACAAGGGTCGAGAAGCCGCCCTGGCCGCGATCGAACTAGCGAGCGTGCTGGAGCAGATCTGAACCACGAGCCCATCTGGTATGTGGGCATGGTGGTGATCGGCGCGATTGCCGCTGGCATCAACGCCGTCGCGGGCGGTGGATCGCTTCTTTCATTTCCCTTTTTGACCTTGGGCGTTCAGATTCCCAGTCTCCAGGCAAACGCCACGAACTCGGCGTCGTTGTGGCCGGGTTCCCTTGCCGGAGCGTTCGGATTCCGCGAACAGCTTCATAAGACTAAGCGCTACTTTGGCGTCCTCGCGATTCCAACGCTCGTCGGCTCGGCCCTTGGGGCATGGCTTCTGACCATCTCATCCCAGCGACTATTTGATCGGGCGATCCCATTTCTGATCCTAATGGCGGCTATTTTGTTGGTGGTCCAGCCAAAGATCAAAGCGCGGGCCAAGAAAATGGACCGACATACTCCTTTGTGGGTTGGCATTCTCATTCAGTTCCTGGTCGCCACCTATGGAGGCTACTTTGGAGCCGGAATGGGACTCATGATGTTGGGCTCCTTTGCCCTGTACATGGAGGGCAACATCCACGAGTTGAACGCAGTCAAGAACTGGCTCGGCCTCATTGTCAACTTGGTGGCTTCTATCTTCCTGGCCCTGAAGGGCCTGGTTCTCTGGGGGCCATTTGTGGCTTTGACTGCGGGCTCGCTTCTGGGTGGATTCTATGCCGCAAAATACTCGCAAAGATTCGACTCGGAAAAGCTGCGCGTCGTCATCGCCACCTACGGTCTTGCCATGACGGCCTACTTTTTTTGGAGAGCGTTCGCGTAGGGGTATAGGTATCGAGAACCGCCCAAACCGCGTTTCCGGCTACAATAGGGATTCAGGAAATTTATGGGTAGACGAAGACCGCAATACAAACCGCAGGACGATAAAGAGAAGGGCATCGAGCTCGAAGGCACCGTTTTGGAGAACCTTCCCAACGCTCGGTTCCGAGTCAAACTCGAGGAGGGCGATGGCATGGAACTATTGGCCCACGTCAGCGGCAAGATGCGCATGAACTACATCCGAATCCTTCCTGGCGACCGCGTCCGCGTCGAGGTATCCCCCTATGACCTCACGCGTGGACGAATCGTTTACCGATACAAGTAACCCAAGCGTATCGGTCTGGTCTGACGGATTCGACGGATTGTTGGAATCCAAGATCAAGGGCCTAGCGAAACCAACAAATCGGTAGGTATAATCCCTGCTTGCGTCAGCCGCCTGAACGCGTGGACCTGCCTTTGGCATGCCTACCCATCATTCAGACGGACCTGAATCTCGAAAGGATTCATGACTCATGCCGATACCCCCAACACGGGGCGTGTTGGGGGATCAGTTTAGAAATGAAAGTCAGAGCCAGTGTCAAGAAAATTTGCGACAAGTGCAAGATCATCAAGCGCGAAGGCGTCGTGCGGGTGATTTGCGAGAACAAGAAGCACAAGCAACGACAGGGCTAAGGCTGACGGAGAAAGAACGAATTAGATGGCACGTATCGCAGGTATCGACCTTCCCCGACACAAGACGGCAACGTATGCGCTGCCCTTGATCTACGGCATTGGCAAGCACAATGTCGACGAACTGCTTGAGAAAGCCGGCGTCGATCCTCGAAAGAAGATACGCGACCTCAGCGAAACTGAGATCGCCCATCTTCGCGAAGTCCTTGATCGAGATTTCCAGGTTGAAGGAGACCTTCGTCGAGAAGTCAACGGCAATATCCGCCGACTGATCGAAATCGGCTCCTACCGAGGACTACGCCATCGACGCGGCCTCCCAACCCGGGGCCAGCGAACGAGAAGCAACGCTCGCCAGCGCAAGGGTCCGGCGAAGACAGTGGCCGGCAAGAAGAAGGCGAAGAAGTAAGACTTAGGTTAGCGGTTAGCGGTTCGTAGCCGCGAGCCGCGAGCCGCAAACCAAGAAAACCATGGCAAGAAAAGCAGTACAGAAGGGCAAGGCGAAAGAGAAGA
>JACMJO010000437.1 GCA_014380605.1 Fimbriimonadaceae bacterium
CGGACGGCCGTTAAGGTTGTAGACCGTTGTCACCCCATTGGCCAAGAACAAAGAGAACTCCTGGGGCGCATAAACGTGGACGTGCATATCCACCAAACCGGGCATAAGAAACTTCTGTCGCCCATCGATGCGGATGGCGTCCTTAGGGATCTGCACTTTGCCCATCGCGCCAACGGCGGCAATCCTCTCGCCCCGGATCACCACGGTCTGGTTCCGTAGGACGGTATCTCGATCCATGGGCAGGACATTCACATTGACGAATACCACCGGCGGTGCGAAAAGGACGGTTGCGGAAAGGAGGGCAAAGATCATGGGGGTTGATGCAATGTGCCTGAGAATTCGTACCGAAGTCTTGAACGATTGAAACTAGTTCAGCCCAAGGTCGCGTGGAGTGACGCTCAAAAACCGTTTGCACAATCGAGAAAGGTGGGCTTGGTCCGAAAACCCCGCCTCCATCGCCGCTTCCCCAATCGACATCCCTTTCTCCATCTGACTCAGCGCATGGCCCAGCCGAAGCTCATGAATGTGCTGTGAAATTGACCGCCTGTACCGCTGGCGATAGCATCGCGCCAGGTAGACCGGATGGACTCCCGCGATCTTTGCCAAGGATGCCAGTCGTAGCGGAGACCGGAACTCCCCTCGAATCTGTTCGTACACGTCCCCAAGCCAACTCGCCTTGCCGTCGCCGGATTCCATCGACAATCCCAGGAACTCCCAGGCCCGCCCCGCTATTTCTTCACCACTCAGGCGACCGCGCACACCTAGGACGAGTCTCATTCCCGCATAGGCAATTTCTGGACTGCTGATCACTCGGTCTGTTCCAATCCTCTATTCACTCGCGACCTCGCCCGAAAGAGAGATATTCAGTCCGACCATTCCCCCTGGGCCCACTTGAGTCTCATGCATGAATCCGCGATCATGCCAAAGCCCAGCGAGGGGTGGGTGAACAATACTCTGCCGAGAATCCTCCTCGGCATGGTCCCCTTTGATCAGAAAGAAAATGCCAGGTTGCTCATGCCCGTGGCGAGGGAATCTATGCTCAGGTGCATAGGCGCAGAGCGTCAGCAAGATGTCTTCTGCCTCACGGGAGTAGAGCGTGTCGCCCCAATACTTCCCCCGTGACATGCAAATCGAACCCACATGCCAATGTACGGTCTAGTTGAGACGAGAGTGCCCTTCCATCGGGCGATTTCCTGCCTATCCTGATTTTCCTGCTGAAACGGTTCTGCAACCTGATAACATGGTGGATGAGATGCCAATGACGATGCTCGTCCTCGGAACGATCCTTCTGCTTGGTCAAACCAAGCCGCAGACCTTCTGCAACCCGATCAATATCGACTATGGCTATTGCCCCATTCCCAACTTTGTCGAGCAAGGGAAGCATCGGGCAACTGCCGACCCGGTCATCGTGCTGTTCAAAGGCACTTACTACTTGTTCTCCACAAACCAATGGGGTTACTGGTGGAGCGAGGATATGTCGGACTGGAACTTTGTGCCCCGCAAGTTCCTCAAGCCCTGGCACAAAGTCTACGACGAGCTTTGCGCGCCCGCCGTCTGGGTGATGGACGACGCTTTGTACGTCATCGGCTCAACCCACTCCAAGACCTTCCCTATCTGGAAAAGCACGAACCCCAAGGTCGACGATTGGAAAGAAGCGGTTCCCGAATTCCAGGGAGCGGCTTGGGATCCTGCGTTCTTTCTCGACGACGACGGCAAGCTATACCTCTACTATGGGTCGAGCAATCTTTACCCAATTTACGGCTGGGAGGTGGACCGGAAGACGCTTCAGCCCATCGGCGAGCGCCAAGAGCTCATCGGCCTTCGAGACGACCTCAACGGGTGGGAGCGTTTCGGGGAAGCCAACGATAACACCTTCCTCAGACCCTTCATGGAAGGCGCATGGGTGACAAAGCACGATGGCAAGTACTACCTCCAATACGGAGCGCCAGGAACCGAATTCAGCGGATACGGAGACGGCGTCTACACATCCGACAAGCCCCTCGGCCCCTGGACCTATCAGCCACACAACCCCTTCTCCTACAAGCCTGGCGGATTCGCAAGGGGTGCCGGGCATGGAGCGACCTTCCAAGATACGTTCGATAACTACTGGCATGTCTCCACAATCAGCATCTCCGTCAAGAACAACTTTGAAAGGCGAAACGGAATCTGGCCCGCGGGATTCGACCGAGACGGTGTCATGTATTGCGATACGGCCTATGGCGACTATCCGACATTTCTTCCCGCAAAGAAAAACGCCAATCACATGGGCGGAATGTTCACAAAATGGATGCTCCTCAACTACGCTAAGCCTGTTCAAGCATCTTCCACGCTTGGCGCTTTTTCGGCCAACTTTGCCGTGGATGAGGACATCAAGACCTATTGGAGCGCGAAGTCCGGCAGTCCTGGTGAGTGGTTTCAAACCGACCTCGGCGAAGTATCGACCGTTCGAGCCATCCAGATCAATTATGCCGACCAGGATGCCGAGGTTCTTGGGAAGGTCGATGGACTCTATCACCAATATCGACTTCTAGCCTCCACCGATGGCGCGACTTGGAAAGTGATCGTCGACAAGAGCCAGAATCGAAAGGACGTTCCTCACGACTACGTCGAACTCGCCCAACCCATCATGGCCCGATATCTGAAGCTGGAAAACCTGCATGTCCCGACCGGAAAGTTCGCCCTCAGCGGATTGAGAGTCTTTGGCGCCGGAAATGGCCCAAAGCCTGAATCGGTCCAGAAGTTCGTGGTCCTTAGAGGAGATCGCACGGACAAACGAAACGCGTGGCTCAAGTGGCAGGCAGTCCCGAGCGCGACCGGGTACGTGGTCTGTTGCGGAGTCGCCCCGGACAAGATGTACAGCAGCTACATGGTGATGAACGCGACCGAACTCTACTACAGAGCCATGACACGGGACCGGGCCTACTACTTCCAAATCGAAGCCTTCAACGAGAACGGCATCTCCGCCAGAACCGAGCCGGTCAAAGTGGAATAGCCCAATCAACTCCATAACCAGGTCACCCCAGCATCCACAAAGCTCTGTCACAATACGTAGAAGAAGTCGGACGCGCGATGTGGGTGCTGCCCAGTGGGCGCGGGCCGAAGAACAATATGAGTGAACAGGTTTTAGACAAGAGCACTGAGCTGCTCGAGCAATTCGCCAATCGAGAGTACGAACACGGCTGGTCTGCCGACATCGAATCCGACACGCTTCCCATCGGACTGAACGAAGGCGTCGTTCGTGCGATCTCCGCCAAGAAAGGCGAGCCCCAGTGGCTGCTGGATTGGCGACTCAAGGCCTACCAGCACTTCCTCACCATGAAGGAGCCCGCCTGGCCAAACGTTCACTACCAGCCCGTCGACCTCCAGTCCATCAGCTTCTATTCCGCCCCCAAGAAGAAGCCTGTCCTAAATTCCCTAGAAGACGCCGACCCCGAGATCCTGCGAGTCTTCCAAAAGCTCGGCATCCCGGTAGAAGAGCAGAAGGTTCTCCTGAACGTAAAAGGAGCCGCCGCCACCGCAGCAGATGCTCTCCAAAACCCTAACCAATCCGCACAAACTCTCACGAACCCTAACGGCTTGAGCGGAGTCGCCGTCGATGCCGTCATCGATTCCGTCTCCGTAGTCACCACCTATAAGGCAAAGCTCAAAGAACTCGGCATCCTCTTCATGAGCATCCAAGAGGCGGTCCAAGAGCATCCCGAATTGGTTCAGAAGTACATGGGCTCGGTAGTCCCTTATAGCGACAACTACTACGCCACCCTGAACAGCGCCGTCTTCTCCGATGGCTCGTTCGTGTATGTGCCCAAGGGCGTTCGGTGTCCGATGGAGCTCAGCACCTACTTCCGAATAAACGCCGAGAACACCGGCCAGTTCGAGCGGACCCTCATCATCGCCGAGGAGGGCGCATTCGTCTCCTACCTCGAGGGCTGCACCGCTCCCATGCGAGACGAGAACCAGCTTCACGCCGCAGTGGTAGAACTGATCGCCGCAGGAGACGATGCCACCATCAAATACAGCACCGTCCAAAACTGGTACCCCGGCGTCCTCCTCCAGGGCGACGACAGCGTGGGCGAGTTCTACTCGGTAGCCCTCACCGCCAACAAGCAGCAGGCCGATACCGGCACCAAGATGATCCACATCGGCAAGAACAGCCGCTCGACCATCGTCTCCAAGGGCATCAGC
>JACMJO010000438.1 GCA_014380605.1 Fimbriimonadaceae bacterium
AAGCAAGTTCACGCTCGGCGGAGTGAAGAACTTTGCCGTACGAGACGGATTCGAGTACGGCCTCGGAGCCTTCATCGGCCTCTACTCTTTCCCATCTTCCCTCGATTCCTTTTATGGAAAGAATCCCGTCACCTTCGGCCTTTTCTTCAGGATCAGGCCCTCAAGGATGTAACGAAATATGAAACAGAAACTAGAAGTATTCACTGGCAGTTGCCGCCTTTGCGAAGGCGCAGTCACCTTAGTTGAGAACACCGCAAGCAGGGACGAATTCGAGATCGACATCCTCTCCATCGACGGAGAGCGAGCTAAAGAACTCGGACTGACCTCCGTTCCAAGCATCGTGAAGAACGGCGAAGTCTTGTTCGCCCGGCTTCCAAGCAAGGATGAACTCGTTGCGGCTCTTCACTAGCATCGTTCTCCTTGGCTGGGGAGCTTTTGCCGCCGCTCAATCAAGCGGCGGATGCCCGTTGTGAACGGGGGGTGGATTCGGAGCCGGTGCGGCTTCGAGAGAAACGCCTAAGTGGCAGATCACAACCGTTTTGGCTCCGGCAACCACAACGTTCGGCGAGACCTTTGTCTGGCATCGACCGCTAGGGCGACTTCAGGTTGGCGTTGCCTTGCTCTGGAAGCAAGGGGCATTTCGAGGCTTGGCCAATTATGAGGTGATCAAGGAAACGGCCAAAGCTCCCAATTTGCGGGTTGGATTCGGAGTCCAAGGTATTGGAACCGGAAACCCGGGCTACTTCGCGACCTCAGAAAAGACCTTCGCTATTCCTGCGGGTGCCCTCACGGGCTATCTGGGAATCGGCTATCGATCTAATGAGGACCACGCGCATGGGCTCGCAGGAGTTAAGTTCACGCCGACTCAGTCCGCCTGGACCATCGGGCTCCAACTTGATGGCCACTGGGCTCACCCGTTTGCGGCTTATCGCATCGGGAAAGGTTCGTCCGCAGGAGCCTACTTGGTTGAAGGTAAATCTCCAGGACTGATGGTTAGCTGGGCCAGGTGATCGTTGCGTTCTAGCTAGCAAATTTGACGTTTCTGGAGATTCCCCTTGGCATTCTTTAATGGCCTGTGATATATTAACCAAACATTTGGTCAATGTGAACCAAAGGTTTGGTCAGAGTCGTCCATGGCAAGTGAAGTCAACAGCAGAGCCGCTATCAAAGGAGTAACTCTGCGTGATGTTGCCGAGCAGGTGGCGGTTAGCCCGTTCACGGTTTCGGTAGTGCTAAACGGGTCCAAATCCAACACTCGGGTGTCTCCCGCGACCCGAGAGCGCATTATGAAGGCAGCCCAAGACTTGGGGTACCAGCCAAACTCCTTGGCCAGGGCACTCAAGCGTCGGTCGACGAACATTCTGGGACTGTACTTCGGCTATGGACACCTTGAACCGCACGACCCATTTCATGCGGAAGTGCTGACCGGGCTGCAAAGAGGCTGTGAGGCCTGCAACAAGGACCTGATGATCCACTACTCGTTCCACCGGTACAGCGTGGACGAAGTTTTCTCCGAGTTGGTTGGAGGAAAGATCGATGGCCTCGTAATCATTGCCTCGCCGGGCGATCCTTTGGTCGAGCGGGTACGGGGCTCTCATCTATCAGTTGTAGCGATGACCGACGCGATTGAAGGAGTGCCCTCTGTCGTAGCCGACGATGCGGCTGGGTCGGTCGCCATTGCCGAGCACCTTCACGCAAAGGGGCATCGAATCGTCTTGTATCGTTCTTGTCCTGGCCAGTCTGACTCTGCATCGAGAAGGCAGCAAGCCTTTGAGAAGAGGGCGTCCGAGCTCGGCATGACGACTATTGCGGGAAGGACCAACGATTGGAAAGGGATGGTTTCGGACGAGGAAGCCCATGTTCTTTCACGTCGGGCAGAGCTTGGAGTTACCGCCGCGGTTTGTTGGGGAGATCCCAGCGCCCACGCCTTGTTGGCCTTTTGCAAGGCGAGCGGGATTAAGGTTCCAAGCGATCTTGCCGTCGTTGGATTCAACGGAATCGAATCCCCGGTTGAACCGGCCCAAGTTTTAACCACTGTCCGCGCTTGCTGGTCGAATGTGGCCCAGCAAGCAGTTCACTTACTTGTCAAATCCCTTGGAGGGCAAGGTGTGCCTAGCCTCACCGTATTGCCCGTCGAGTTCTTCAAAGGAGACACAGCCTAAGGAGGTCTCCGAAAGCGGCCAGAGATGGCCATTTTGCACCGAAGCTATCATGAAACATCAATCCAAAAACGCGTTTACGCTCATCGAGCTTCTCGTCGTTATCGCGATTATCGCGATTCTGGCGGCGATTCTTTTCCCAGTTTTTGCTCAGGCTAAAGCCTCTGCCAAGACAACGGCCACTCTCAGCAATCTGAAACAGACGGCGACCGCAGGAATCATGTATTCCACCGACTATGACGACGTTGTGCATCCTCACGAGTACTACAATGGCGCGGTAACGCCATTCATCGATGCTGGCTATTACTGGTACATCGAGCCATATATGAAGAACAAGCAGCTCTTGTTCGATGTGGCCCGCGGCGTCAACGTTGATACCAACGACGTGAATCGACTCTGGGAGCGAGCAGTTACGATCTCTCTTAATCGAAACGGGTGGTCCAGTTGGGAGACGCCTCCTCCAGGATGGGTGCGTTCTTACCGCGTCATGTCCTCCCAAGAAGACATCGCTAAGCGAGCGGCATATGTAATCACCGCTCGACCAACCGCGCTTAGCATTGGATATCCCTGGACATCTGATGAAGCGGCTTGCCCCGTCATTGTAAACCCAACCACAGTTTCCAACACAAGATTCCAGAGGGTTTATCTTGCCGGCCGGTTCCACCGAGATCGAGTCATCACTGCATTCGGCGACGGTCACGCAGGTGGAGTGCCGAGTTCCAAGGTCATGAAGTTCAATCAGACCGTAGCCCAGGCAGAGACTTGTGCGGGCTACAACGATCCGATGTATGTCCCTCAAGGGATCGATTTCACCTACTGGGGAACCTGGTTTGACGCCACCCGCTAGGGCCAACCTATGAAAAAGGAAATCAGTCCGGGTGTGATTATTGCGGTTATCGGAGTGCTGGTCGTCGGTGTTGCCGCGTTCTTCATCTTCGGTGGCAACAGTGGCAGTGGTACCGAAAAAGTCGATCTGAAGAAGCTCGACCCGAAGGACCTTCGCGACGAAGATCCGATTCGACGAGGTCAGCCTGGCTACCGTGAGAGAACCACTGATCCACCGACCGGGCAGTAGGCCCTGAATTGTAACGAGCTCCGAGGTACCTCGGAGCTCGTTCCCTTTATCTGTATGGCTCTATGAATTCCTCACAGTTGTCTACCGACCCAGCAGACATTGGTCTGAGAGAATGCTTGCGCGTTCTCCGCCGGTTTTGGGCGTTCGTCAGGCCCTATCGAGGAAAGTTTTTCCTCACAATCTGCCTCCTTTTCCTCTCGGTGCCGTTGGCCCAGTTTGCGTTGTTCCTCACCCGCGACGTCACCAATCAAGCGCTCCTTGCCGCCAATCTCACCGCCGATGAGCGATGGGCAACCGTGCTGCGAATCGTCGGTTTGCAGGCGATCTTCTTCCTAAGCAGCGCGGTTCTGTCCACTTGGCGAGAGGTCTTGGAGTGGTACGGCGCAATGCGTGCTACTTTCGATGTCAGGCTTGCCTTCTACAAGCATCTGCATCGGCTTCCTCTGTCTTTCCTCGCGCGACGACTACCGGGAGAGCATCTGTTTCGCTCCACCACCGATATGGTCTCGGTCTTTCGGGTCGCGAACCGTCCTGCGGCACCGACCGCATCCGGCCAATCGCCTCCGGAAAGCAAAGAGGTGGCGATGGCGATCTATTCCAACGACGTCGACCCTTACGATCCCGGCTTGATGGGCATGATTGTGCGGACGGTGCCGATGATAATCGAGACCCTCTACAGCTTGGCTTGGGGCGCGGCGCTTCTGTTCCTCATCGATCCCGTGCTCAGCCTCTGCCTGATCCTCTACATCGTTCCATTCACCCTGGTTTCTCAGCGGCTGTTCAACCGCGTTCGGAAAACGGCGTTTGCGTTTAAGGAACGAAGCGAAGTTGAAGCCGGAGTGCTCCGCGACAGCATCGCGGGGTTACGAACCTTGAAGTCCTTCGGACGGCTCAACTACCAACTCAAGCGATACATGCATTCGGTGATCGATGCCCGCCGACGCGGTATCCAGCAGATTTCGGAGATTGTGCTCACCCAGAACGTAGCCCAAATGGGAATGAAGTGGGCGTTCTCCATGAGCATCTATCTGTACGTAACGATTCGGGTGATGCAGGGCAAGTCGACCATCGGCGACTGGGTCGTGACTTTCCTCCTAATCGAAGCCGCCCAAGCGCCACTCGAGAACTTCGTTCAACTCTTGCAATTGGTGAAGATGCAGCTGGTTCCCGCTCAACGGGTCCTGGAGACGCTGGATCAGGAGCCGGCCATCGTCGATCCTCCTAACGCACCAAAGATTCCCGAGGTGTCGGGACGTGTCCAGTTCAAGGATGTTCAGTTTTCTTACAGCGATGTGCGGCCCGCGCTTAATGGCATCAGCCTAACCATTGAGCCAGGAACCTACGTCGGGATCGTGGGGCCAAGTGGGGCGGGAAAGAGTTCTCTGATTGCCTTGCTATTGCGTCTCTATCAGCCTCAGTCAGGCGCAATCCTTGTGGACGGGCACGACGTGGGCCAAATCCAGCTTCAAAGCCTCCTGGACCAGGTTGGCACCGTGCCCCAATCGACTTACCTGTACAGCGGCTCGATCTTAGACAACATCCTATTCGGCGACCCGTGGGCTTCAGAGGAAGATTTGGCCAGGGCGATTGCCGACTCTGGCGTAGATCGCTTTGCAGCGCGATTTCCAGAGGGGCTAGAAACGGAGCTAGGCGAAGGAGCGACGATTTCAGGAGGAGAGCGCCAGAGGATCGGGATTGCTCGAGCCCTTGTGCGAAATCCGCGGATTTTGGTTCTTGACGAGGCCACCGCAAACCTGGATCCTGAGACGGAGGAATCCGTCTTGCGGTCGATCGACGTTCTCCGGCAAGGGCGGACCGTGCTTTCCGTGGCGCACCGGCTGAAGGCCGTGATGCGATGCGATCAGATCGTGGTACTGGAGGAAGGCCGGGTTTCTCAAACCGGTAGCCATGCAGAACTGATCTCAGCCCCCGGCCCCTACCAAACGCTCTGGCGGGAACAGATGCACGATTCTGAAGAGTTCTCAGAGGTCAAGCCATGACCGAACGCGAAGCGCTGGATGCGGGCGTTGGCTTTCGGCAGAACTCCTGGAAGGCGTTCTTGTTCGTTCTCCAGTTCCTGCGGCCCCAATTGCGTCGACTGTTGCTGGTCTGCCTGATCGATATCTCGATCGTTCTCCTCAACCTGTCCGCTCCGTGGTTCGGAAAGACCCTGCTCGATCAAGCCTTCCCTCAGAGGGATTGGGGCGCGGTCTGGGTGATTGCGGCGAGCGTTGCGGGGATTCTGCTTCTGGCTCAAATCCTTACGGGTACCAGGACCTTCCTGTACAACACGACGGAGCAGCTCCTACAGCTTCAGTTGCGTGAGAAGATGTACTCCCATCTCCAAACCTTGTCGTTGGAGACGATCGAGTCGCTCCCGGTGGGACAACAGCAGTTCCGAATCTCAACGGACTCGGATCGCATTGCCCACATGCTGGTCAGGATTCTTCCAACCCTCACGATGCTGGTTGAATTCGCACTGATCCTCTCCACGGCCATCTATGTCGATCCCATCTTGACCGGGGTCGTGATGCTATTCCTGATTCCGTGGACGTTCTTGTTTATCTGGGTCACGACCTATGGCCGGACCTTGGATCGGCGACGGTTGCGACTCTGTGAGTTGCGAGATGCGGGGATATTGCAGGCGGCGGCTTCTTTTTCGGCAATCAAGAGCCTGGGACGAAATCGGCGCGAAGTGCGTCGCAATGGCAAAACGAGCGTGGCTTTGCAACGGGTAGCGGCGCAAGGCTATCTGATTCTGGTCGGGTTCGAGTTTGTCACCCAACGGCTTATCCCATTCCTGAAGACCACCACGATCTACCTCTACTTAGCAAGAAAGGTCGTGCTTGGGCAGATGACCCTGGGCACGACCGTGCCCATGATCGCGTACCTTGGACGGCTTACCTATCCGATCGAGCGAATCGTGAACTTCGGTTGCTGGATTTGGCAGACCATGGTCTCCGCCGAGCGAATGATGCAGATCATGCAGACCAGGCCGGCCATTCAAGATGTGCCAAACGCGCCGAAGCTGGAAAAGGTCGAAGGGAACCTCAACTTCGAGAAGGCCTCCTTTGATCGGCCCGGCTTGGGTCGTGTTCTGCATGAGGTCGATCTAGAACTAAAGCCAAACCGTCTAGTGGCGATCGTCGGTCCCAGTGGAGCGGGCAATAGCACGATCATGGGACTCGCGCTTCGCCTTCTGGACCCTGTCGAGGGAATTGTCTCGATAGACGGCCATGATCTGAGGAGCATCGACCGGACCAGCTACCTCCGACACTGCGGAACAGTAGTGCAGGACACTTTCCTGTTCGGTGGAAGCGTTGCGGACAACCTGCGGGTCGCCAAGCCGGATGCAACCTCCGAGGAGATGCTGCAAGTTGTGGAGGAAGTGGAACTGACCGAATGGCTGAACGGACTTCCCAATGGACTCGATGAGGATTTGGAAGGTGGGCAGGCCCTGTCCGCCGGTCAGAAGCAAAGGATGGGAATTGCCCGAGCCCTTCTTGCCAACGCAAACATTCTGTTTCTGGATGAGCCGACTTCCGCTTTGGATGCGGAAACTGAGCGAGAGGTGATGGCAACCATCCGCCTTGCCGCCAAGAACCGGTCAACGCTGCTCGTGACTCACCGACTGGACACCGTTAAGGACGCAGACGAGATCATCGTCTTGGATGCTGGGCGGGTTGTCCAACGCGGGACTCATGACGAATTGATCGGCAAGCAGGGTTTGTATGCCACTTTGCAAGGGCTCTACCGCACTCGGTCCGAGACTGAACCCAAGGTGCTTGAAGGAGCAACTATTTCGTGAAGCAAGTATTTCAGCCCGATTGGCGAACCCAAAACCGGGTCAAGCGTCGGATCTACTCCAAGTACATGGGATGGCTGGAGAAGTTCGGCTACTTGGTCGTCCTTGGCGTGCTGGGGGCATTCGTCTTCGCCTTCAACTACCGGGTGGACGACGTGGTGAAAGCGGACGGGGTGAAGCTGGAACCTGCGGCCACCGCCATTCAATACAGAGAGCCAATCCTTGTCGCTAAGGTTTTGGTGGACGACTTTGCCGAGGTTCGGAAGGGGCAGCCACTCATGGAGATCGTGCAAGGCGAAGTCGCCATCCTGAAGTATCAAAGTTGGGCCAAGTTGGATGACCTGCGCAAGGTTGTTGGCTCTACGCCGGAGATCGATCGATTGGGCGCTCAATATACCAAGCCGAAAGTTGAAGTGGTTGCGTCGCCCATCGCCGGGACTTTCCGACTGGATTTCACAGGAGCCGAAGCAGAGGCGGACACGGTACTAGCGCGAGTAGTGGACTATAACGATCTTCGCCTCACCGCAAGTCTCGATGGGCAAACGGTGCCACAGGCTTCGGTTGGCCAATACGCCCGGGTCACGGCAATTAACATTGGCTCGGCCGATAAAACGATTTTTCGAGGAAGTTCACCGTCGGGACCGGCGTTAAGCGGCCAACTCATCGGAGCGCGAGCTAGGGGAATCTTGGAGGAAGGACTCAAAGGCGCCTCAATCCAACTTCGTGACGATGTCCCCTTAGAAATCAGCGATGTCGGTGAACTGCAAGTGGATGCTCGCATTGACCGCTCCCCGACCTCTGGCGAAGCCAAAGCAATCTCCCTCGATCCTCCGGCGAACTACGTTTTGCGCGCCCAGGTGATCGAGGGCACTCCTTCAGCGGTCGTTCAGATCGCCGATTTGCCCCCCGATCTACAGGAGCGGGTGAGAGCATCGATCAAGGAAGCTATCCAAAACCGAGTCATCCAAGACTTGGACGGATCGCTCGCCAAGCTGGTAGATGCCAAAGACGTGAGGCTGGTCGTGAAGCTCAACGCAAAGGGGAGGGCCAAGGACTCAGCACTGAAGCTTCAGGGCACCATGATCTCGCGCAAGTTCGACGCCAAGCTCAAAGTCGAATCTCCACCTCCATTTTTGGTCCAAGCGGTCAGAGAAGCTGATCGAAGCGGCTCCTTCGTCACTTCCCGGGTCGAACTCGTTACTGGCAACCGTCCTATCGCTTTCATTCTCCTTAAGAAGTCATGATCTCACGTCCTGAATCCGCCGTTATCGAATCTTCGCGAGAACGCCTCGACGCTCGCCACCCCGAATACTTGGAAAGGGTCTATGCAGGCGTTCTTGGCAAGCTGATCGGCGTTTACCTGGGGCGGCCCGTCGAGAACTGGTCCTATGACAGGATTCAGGAAGAGATCGGCACCATCGACTACTACATCCATGAGCAGCGGGGTCGACAATTGATCGTCACAGACGACGATATCTCCGGCACTTTCACGTTCTTTCGAGCCCTGGAAGACTACGGTTTCAACCCCAATCTCACATCAGAGCAGATCGGCCAAACTTGGCTGAACTACCTTATTGAAAAGACGACCATTCTTTGGTGGGGCGGGATGGGTAACTCCACCGAGCACACCGCCTACCTCCGCCTCAAGGC
>JACMJO010000439.1 GCA_014380605.1 Fimbriimonadaceae bacterium
GACGGTGGTGGTGAGGAAGACGCAGTCGCCTCCCGTTCCATGGTTCACCCAATGGCGTTGGCGTGCCATGGCGCATTTCAGCGGGTTAAATTAGCCTCAGGACTGGGTTTGTGGAGGGCCACGGCAGATTAGATGACCGTCCTGAGGCAGCGAATCCAAACCCATCGCTTGCGCATGATGGTTATTGTAGTGCGGTTGATCCTCAGCCCTCGCTTCGATCTACTTTAAGGAAGCTGCCACAAAAAATCCGAAGGGGGCTAATCGTGAATTTCCCTGAGGTTCCCTGGATGTCCCTTACAATCACTCGGTATCCGTTTGTTTCCTAGATTCCAGGCTTTCGGCATTTCCAAGTTTCTGGATTACTCTTTTCCGGATGTCCTGCATCTCTAAGTATCTAGGTAAACACCCGTAGGGCTTTTCAAAGGCTGACACTTCAGCTCTTAAACTTAGGGAAGAGGTCGGCGTGCGTCTTGTTGAACTTAAACGTCCTTGCCCTCTTGTTAGGGATATGGGGTCCAATCTCCTTGAAATAGTCTCGTCCGATCGCGGCCAGAATGAGGTTGCCGAGGTAGGGCTTCGTCACCCTAAGCTTGTCCGCGACCTTATCGTTTACAGGGAGAAAGAACGACTTCCCGTTGCCCTCCGACTGTAGGTAGTAACCCATTGAGACAACGATGCTGAGGCTGCGCGGAAGGCGTGCCACCTCATCAAGTTTTGCCTTGGCCAGGGCGTTATCGATTAGTTCGTCGCCCTCCGCGTACCTAACCTTTGTCCATGCGGCTTCGAACATTATCTCGACGTGGTCTTTGTCGGACCAATCTACTTCTCCGGCAGGCAGGATGTAGTTGTCGCTGATCAGCTCGACGAAATAGAGGGCCAAGGGAGTAAGGACGTATCCCATGCCCTTGCGCTCGTCGGCATCGAGATGCTTTTGAAACTTGCGAGCAAGCTGGAAGAGCCATGCGTTGCCCGCTCGCCAGTCCTCAATCAATACTCCTTCATCTGCGGCTAATGTCCGACACTCCTCCATCAGAACTTGGATCAGGGCATCCGAGATTTTTCCATCCAAGAGACGCGCTAGCCTTGGAGCAATCGAATCTGGTGGCCCGTCCCGGTCGCTAAACAAGTCGTATTCTCCGAACCGAATGGGCTTGGCTCCAGAAACCAACCGGAGGGACGATGAGCTAGACAACCGCCTCTTCTTCCTTCTTCTGGTCCTCGATCCACTTCCTCAGAGCGGATGCAGACACCCGTCGGGATCGACAACCCGCCAGCATGATTGAGGGAATTTCCCCACCGGCAACGAGTTTGTAGGTAAGCGACTTGCCCAGTCCAATGATCTGAGCCACCTCGGCAATTCTATAAAATGCCTGTTCCATCTTGTGTTTGACACCTCCGTCAACGTTATGATGTGTTATTATGGAGTCACAGTTGCGTGGCAATGTTAAACTATGAGTAGCGTTTCAGTAGCGAGTAATTTTAGGAGTGATCCACGGCCCTATCGGGCAAAGTGGTGGATTAGTTCAGCGGGCTATGAATGGAAGGACGACCTTGAAGCAAGTGAGTCTCAAGTCCAATTTTTCCCAAACTGGGACCACGGCTCCGGATTTGCAAAAGTCAATAAACCGCGCTCATTCTTTCCCAGCGAAACGGGGCCCTGGCTCATCGCTAAGTCTGAACCTTCAGTTCTTGATGAGCACTTTCACGAATACGACCCCATGACGGTTCCCGGCCTTCATCGCATCCTAGCCGAACTGAACCCCAGCAAGGAACCAATTTTGGAGTTCGTAAGCAGGTATGGATTCTGCGGCAGCATCACCACGCGTTTAAGAGCGAAAGGTACATCTGAAACTGACGACTTTTTTGGCGAGAGTCTCAAGCAATGGCTAGTGGTCTGCGGCTCAATTTCCAGTCTTGTTCGACTCTGGGACCTAGCGAGAATGAGGCCCGCAGCAGCCTACAGAGACCTTTCGAAGATTCTGGAGCTACGGGGAAGCGAGTATTCATGGACGCCCGATTCTCCGGATGATGAGGCAGTTCGCATCATGCGCCCTTTGTTGCCTCCAAATCTTGACGAAGCAAGCGAACTATCACTTCTCGCAAAGCACACACTACAATTGATGCTCAATTTCAACTTGGGTAGCAGCACGGTCCCCTTTGTTGAGGTTCGGCCCGGGTCTCAAATAAGACTGCAACCAAAGAACCTGGGAGGGGCGATCTACTTGCATCTCGCACTTGAAGTTATGGGCAAGTCTGTACCTGCCGAGAGGTGCCAAGCTTGTGGCCGATGGTTCATTCCCAAGCACGGAAGCCAAATCTACTGCCGACCCGAGTGTAAGTTCAAAGGCTATCGACAACGAAAGAAGGAAAATTCAAATGGCTAAGAAGCGAGGCAACAACGAAGGCAACATCAACCAGCGCAAGGATGGTCGCTGGGAAGCTCGAATCACCACCGGCTATAAGGACGGCAAGCAGATTCGCAAGTGCATCTATGGCAAGACCCGCCAAGAGGTAGCTACTAAACTCAGTGTTGCCTTGGCCCAAGTGCAACGCGGACAGACCCTGCCGGATGAGTCGATAACCGTCAAAGCCTTCCTAGACTCATGGCTAGAAGGCACTGCCAAGGCTCGACTTCGAGCCAACACCTACAATCGCTACAAACAACTCATCACGCTTCATATCTGCCCCATGATCGGGCGCGAGAAGATCGCACGTCTTTCGCCCCAAATGGCACAGCGCCTTTGGACCGACTTGCAACGAAACGGGTTATCAGCAAGGACCGTCATCCAAGTGAGAGCAATACTACGGGTCGCGCTGAACCAAGCCGTCCGACATGGGCTCACCCAACAGAACGCGGCAGCTTTGTCGGATGCTCCCAAGGCAATAGCATTCAAGCCAACTTTCCTCAATCCCGAGCAAGCCGAAACCCTTCTCGCGAAGGTGAAGGATCACCGTTTGGAGGCACTGGTTACTCTAGCCCTCACCACGGGGATGCGGATTGGCGAAGTCCTAGGGCTGACGTGGGGCGATATCGACCTCGAAGGCAAGTCCCTCGCGATCCGGCAACAGCAACAGCGAGTAGGGAAGGAGCTTACGGTTTGCGCCCCAAAGACGGAACGCTCGTCGAGAAGCATCCCCCTAACCCAAATGGCCGTCGATTCTCTCCAACGCCACCGCGACATGCAAGTTGCCCTTATCAGGGACCGGATGGCCGAGGGCCATATTCTCTCGGGTCGAGTGTTTACCAATGAGAAGGGAGCGCCTTTGGAGAACTCAACCGTCTTGCGCCAGTTCCAGCGGCTTGTAGACGAAGCAAAACTCCCGAGGATGCGCCTTCATGATCTACGGCACTCCTGCGCAACCCTTTTGCTTTCCAAGGGCGTCCACCCAAGAGTGGTTATGGAGATTCTCGGCCACTCGACTATCGCGATGACGATGAACGTCTATAGCCACGTAGTCCCCGAAATCGCCCGAGACGCAGCCAACGCAATGGAGTCGGTCTTCGCTCCCAAGGCTGCAAAAGCAGAGGCTCAATAAGCTACGATCGGGCGTGGTTACGATTGAAGACATCTTCGCTGTTGCCAAATCAACGGTAGCACAGGATTGGCACACTGTTAAGCAGCGAAAGCCATTCGAGGCTCGCGTTCTAGGGAACGCCTTAATGGTGTATCCAAGAGAATCGCGCACAGGCAAAGGTATCCGGCTTGGCGAGCCACCGTTGCAACGCATGCTCGACCGCTTTAACGCGAGCGGTTCGCGAGAGGTCTCACAGTATGCGCAAGATTCCAAGAATAGGAGCTACAGCCTGACCCTCATCCTGGCCGCATTTGACCGAAACTCAGCCGGGTAGTCGTCAGAATA
>JACMJO010000440.1 GCA_014380605.1 Fimbriimonadaceae bacterium
CTGTCTTCATCGATTGTCGCTTACGGATTTGCGCGATTCCAGTTCAAGGGTCGCAACTTTTTGTTTGGGTTGCTCTTGGCGACAATGATGCTTCCGCATCAGGTCACGATGATCCCGGTCTTTATGATCTGGCGAGAGCTTGGAGCGATCGATACCTTCTATCCGCTCCTCATCCCCTCGATCTTTGGGGGCGGCGCGTTCAACATCTTCCTCATGCGCCAGTTCTTCCAGACCATCCCGCGAGAGTTCGACGAGGCGGCGATGCTCGATGGAGCCGGCTTCTTCCGAATCTGGTGGAGAATTCTTCTGCCTCTGTCAGGCCCAGTCGTAGCCACCGTCGCCGTGCTGAGTTTCATCGGCCACTGGGACGATTTCAATGGTCCGCTCATCTACCTGAACTCGCCGGAAAAGTACACGGTTTCGCTTGGTCTGCGAATGTTCCAGGACAGCTATGGCTCGGAGACCAACCAGCTAATGGCGGCGTCTTTGATCCACATCCTGCCGATGATCGTCCTCTTCTTCTGCGCCCAGCGCTACTTCATGAAGGGGATTAACTTGAGTGGGTTGGGCGGGAAGTAGCCCCGGGATCGCCGAATCCAGCTCCCCCAACACCCGCACTTAGCAAGGTTGGAGTAGCCGTAAGATCAGGTGTTGGGGGTTCAAGCATCACTCGGTTGTTAGGATACTGAGGACTTGGCCAAGGTCTAGTCCACGCTCCAAGTCATAGAGCCCTGAATCCCAGAATCTCCTGCTCGACCATCGATAGTTGCCGGGCTCGTCAACATAGCCAGCCCGGACTGGGTTGAGGTGGACGTACAAGGCCTTTTGGTAGAAGGCTTTGGTAGATGATATCTCGGTTCCTCGAAAGCTTGGCTTCCAGAAACTCCTCTTGTTCAGTTCACGTTGCTGATCAAACTCCGACAACTCCTCTGGTGTCAATTCCGGCAAAGCGAGGGTTGCGAGGTTCGTCTTCATGCGTTGGACAAGCCAGCTGATATTCTTCTCTTCAGGACAAGTTATCAGGAAGTGAAGGTGGTGCGGCATGACCACGTAGCAGTGAAGGAGGGCCTCGTATCTTCTAGCGTCCCTCACGATCGATCTTGCGGCCAGGTCACGCATCTCCTCGCGACGAAAGGTGTGAACGAAGTCTAGGCAGGTTGTTGTAACAAAGGCAGTTGCTCCAGCTTGCTTTGAGTTGATCCAGCGGTGGGGTCTTCCGTCGCGAGTGTCTGCCATGACGGGTAGATTTTACAGGCTTTCTCCTTGCCGCCGGTCGAGCAGTCAACCCCCAACATCTTGATTTCAGGTGGGCCAGTTTAGAGGTACACGGATGTTGGGGGAGCGCCTGCAGAGTGAATTCGGCGATTCCGGAGGTTAACTCTGCCCATACCGGTTGTGGTACCGATCCCACCACTTCAGTGCCTCATCCGGATCGAGCCTAAGCGGCTCCCCCAACTGATACGCCAAATGCGCGGTCTTGGCCACATCCTCGACCATTACCGCTGCCTTCAGCGCATCCTTCACCGACCCGCCCCAGGCAAAGACTCCGTGGTTCCCGAGCAGGATCGCGGGAGCTTGGGTTCGGTACTTGAAAATGCCGAGGCCGATGTTCTCGCCCTCATTGTCGATGTAGGGCGTGCAGGGAATCTCGCCGCCGAACTCATCGGCGATCGCGGTGAGCACCAGCGGGATCGACCGATGCTGGGCCGCGAAGGCCGTCGCATAGTTGCTGTGGGTGTGCACCACCGCACGGACCGCCGGATCGTTTCGATACAGAAACAGGTGATGCGGCAGGTCGACGCTAGGGCGCAACTCTGATCCAACTACCATGCCCGTCGAAAGCGAAACCGGCACCATCGACTCCGGCTTCATGAGGTCGTAGTCCATGCCGCTGGGCTTGATGTAGACGATGTCGCCATCCACGCCACTGACGTTGCCGCTGTGCATGGTGACCAGCCCTTCTGATCGAAGCGCCTTGTTGGCGGAGCAAACTTGCTCGCGAATGGTCAACTAGCCCACACTCCGCGAAGGAAGTTCAAGCCAGGCTCGACGGCTTCGCGCTCAGAAGCTAATGGAGGCTGGTTGTTCGCCGGGGGCGTCCACTGTTCCAGGACCACTGATTCGAGACTGGGAAGGTTGTCCCTCAGATAGTGGAAATCGACCGCACCGTGGCCAGTGGGGACCCCAAAGACTCGGAACCCCAACATATGGAACTCCCGCTCTAACACTATGTCTTTGGCGTGGAGGCAGACGACGTGCGGACCAAGGTGATTCACGATGCACTCGGTCCCTTCAAGGGTTGCCAGCGAATTGGCGGTGTCCAAAGTGATCGAGCAACCGTGCCCAATCAAGCTCACGATCTCGGCAAGCTGTTTGGTGGTGAAGAAGTCATGGTTCTCGATCGCGAGTCGCGCCCCGTTCTCCATGCAGATTCGTGCGGCGTCGCGAAAGTCGTCGGCCACCTCATGGACGCTCTGGGAAACGAAGGCTTGGCCGATCACGAACCGCACGATTGGCGACCCGACTCGACCAGCGATCTTAGCGCACAGAATCACATCCTCAGGGCCGCCAACGTTGCCAACTTGGAGCTCGATTCGATTGCTCTTGGCTTTAGAGGATAGGCTAGTCCAATCGATCGAACTGAACTCCAGATTGTCGTTGACCTGCAGAAGGTCGGCATTCAGTGCGATGGCACGATCCAACAGGTCTGCCGCGGTCATTCCACGCTGAACATTCCATGGGTACGTGTAACTGCCAATGCCTATCTTCACGCGTGACCCGACCTCACCATGCAATAAAAGTTACCCTCGATTCCACCCCGAGTTGAGCCAGGGCGGGTAATCCGTTGCCCAAATATTATGTCGCCCGAGTATAACGATGCGGATGATCAAGGTGGTCTGTTTTGACTTGGGCGGAGTGTTGATTCGGATCACACAGCGATGGCGTGAAGCGGCCGAATATGCCGGTGTGGCCATTCTTGCAGACTTGGCGCCAGATGCGCATCTTCAGGATGAGCAATTCTTCGACGATTTCCAAGCAGGGGCAATCGATGACGAGAAGTATCTCAGAGCTCTTGCCACCTACCTCGGCGTGTCCCTTGAAGATAGCCTTCGGGTCCATAACCACATCATGGTTGAACCCTACAAGGATGTTGATCGGATCGTCGTAGCCCTCAATGAAGCCGGATTTGTGACTGGCTGTCTTTCCAATACCAACTTGTCCCATTGGCACGATATGGGCAACTCGGGGCGTTTCCCGGCCCACAAAGCGATTCAGATTAAGATGGCTTCGCATCTGGTGCGACTGCAGAAACCCGATCCGGCAATCTTCCAAAAATTCGAGGAGACAGTCTGCGCCTCGAGAGATGAGATCGTGTTCTTCGACGATTCGAAAACCAATATCGCAACGGCCGCGTCGCTGGGCTGGCAAGCGAACCTTATCGACCCGACAAAGGAAACCGCGCCCCAAATCGTCCACGGCCTCCATCGATGTGGAGTCCAGATTCAGCTCGGAACCTAGTGTTTGTGGCGCAAGCCACACA
>JACMJO010000441.1 GCA_014380605.1 Fimbriimonadaceae bacterium
GAACAGCCAGCGCGGAGGATGCCAAGAACTTGCAGAATATACGTGATGGAAAGACTCAATTCGATCCTAAAGGAACGGTTCCTACCTCTGAGCTTAATTCGAAACTGCCACCCCCTTAACAATGGTTAGCCTGAAACTCATAGTGGCCACCCTCGGTTGCGCGATAGCGTTCGCAGGCGTCTGGGGTTGCGGGGCAGAAGCCGCGACCCCGGACAAGCTCTACGGGATTTGGAGCGGCAAATCGAAGGAATCGTCCCACGTAACCTACACATTTATCCTAGGTGGTAAGTGCGAAGTTGACTTTCCTAAGGATAAGAAACCACTTGAAAAGGCAAAGTGGAGCATTGAGAATGGGGAAGTCACTGTCTTGAGAGCCTCCGGCAAAGCTGAGAAGCTCCGATTATCAGGTTTTGATTTAACTGGCAGTGAATCAGGGCTATCGATCCACAAGCTAGGAATGGAATACTGACCTTCACCTTTTGGCCAAGTTAAGGCCACGTCAAGGTCTCATTAACACCTCTTAATGAACCTTTGAAACAGCTCCCAGGTCCGCGAAAATACGGACATGGGAGCGGTCAGAACCAACAACAAACACGCCTTCACCCTTATCGAACTGCTCGTGGTCATCGCAATCATTGCGATCCTCGCGGCGATCCTTTTTCCCGTTTTTGCCCAGGCCAAAGAGGCCGCAAAGAAGACTAACTGCGTCTCTAATTTGAAACAGCTCGGCACCGCGTTCCATATCTACGCGACCGACTACGACGACATCTTCCCCAATCCCGGCGGCGGAACCCGCCTCATCGATCCCCCGAACGGGCGAATCTTGTCCGCATGGATTCAAACCAACGTCGATGGTAGCGGTGGCGGCATCTGGCCCTATGTCAAGTCGAAGAGCCTTACCAGCGCGGCCGGAAATATGTTCTCCTGTCCCAATGGCATTAACTATGGCGGTAGCACCGCCGGAGATCCGCCCTGGGAAGATCGTCAACGCGTCTACATCATGAATGAGTATCTGCGTGCAACGCACCCCGGAACGTATGTAACGAACGTATTGCCCAGCACGCCATGGCAGCCCACGAGCTATGCGTCTGGAATCACCATTACCCAGTTGGAGAAGCCGGCCGAGGTAATCCTGCTTTACGAAGGCACCCAGCGCACGGATGGCGGCCAAAACCGAAATGGAGCCCCCTACCATCGGCGTACTGCGGGCACGTCCTCGCGACCTCCCTTCACGATCGGCTTTCCAGTCGGGTTCCACTCGGGGAAAAAGCAGTCGCCCATCCTGTTCACGGATGGTCATGTGAAGATCATGATGCCAGAGACCACCTGGACCCAAGACACGAACGATGAGCTGGCAATCATCAATCCTGAAGTCTGGACCAATGTGTGCGTTCCCAAATTCGAGGGCTTCAACTGCGGCTCCGGCAAACAGGATCTTTGGAATCCAGTTCTCGGAGGCGTCGTCTATCCCTGAAGTAGCATGGGCATCCTGCCCATGAGTACCCCGACCTTCCAGGTTGGGGTTTCCAGTTCCCAATCAACTAAGATGACCACCATCCTTGCTACGGCGATCTTGCTATCTCAAACCCCATCAGCGTCAGCCTTGCCTGCTCCAACCGTTCCCCTCGAGGAAGCCAGAAAAGTAATCCGATCCTTCAAAGCTGAGGAAGCTCAGCAGGGAGTGGCGGTGGACGATCAGCACGTATACGTCATCGGAAACTCCGTGATCGGAAAATATGACCGCAAGTCAGGCATAAGGGTCGCCCGATTTGAGGGAGGGAAAGACGGTGCGCTTGCTCACATGAACGGGGGAGTCGTTGTGGATGGCAAACTCTACTGCTCCCACTCCAACTACCCGGAGACCCCCATGCACAGCAGTATCGAGATATTCGATGCTAAGACGCTGACCCATATCGGTTCGCAGAGCTTTGGTCTGGATACGGGCTCACTGGTCTGGGTGGATTGGTACCAGGGCCACTGGTGGGTTTGCTTTGGGCACTACAACGAGAAGGGCGGTGAGAAGGGCAAGACGAACGACTTCTCCGTCCTGGTGAAGTACGACAAGGATTGGAGACGAGTTGGTGGCTATGCCTTTCCCAAGGAACTTGTCGCCCGCTGGGATGGCATGACCTGCTCAGGCGGGGTCTTTGGAAGAGACGGCCTGATCTACGCTACCGGCCATCACGCCCCTGAGGTCCATGTATTGAGGTTTCCCAAGGCGGGCCCGGTCCTGGAATTAGTGAAAATCATCAAGTCGCCGGTGGAAGGTCAAGGAGTGGCGATAGACCGAGCATCTGGCCGCTTCTTCCAGAT
This sequence comes from Fimbriimonadaceae bacterium, assembly GCA_014380605.1. Taxonomy (GTDB): domain Bacteria; phylum Armatimonadota; class Fimbriimonadia; order Fimbriimonadales; family Fimbriimonadaceae; genus 55-13. The sequence continues at coordinate 2,314 of JACMJO010000441.1, forward strand.
GCAGCGCAAGACAAGGGAGATCGTCGAATTTACTTGGGATTAGCATCCTTGTCGGCTTTTTTGCCCGAGAGCTTGGAATGCGGCCTGCTTCGGCATATACTTGGATTGTTCTATTTAGGTAGGCGAAGTCGCCTATTCAAAGTTTGTTAGCCGAGGTGAAAAATGAAACGACGAGCATTCACGCTCATCGAACTATTGGTGGTTATTGCAATTATTGCTATCCTAGCCGCCATTCTCTTCCCTGTTTTCGCGCAAGCCAAAGAAGCCGCGAAGAAAACTCAATCCATTAGCAATACAAAGCAGGCCGGAACAGCGGTGGCAATGTATACAACCGACTATGACGGCGGATACATGCTTTCCAACAGTGGCAGCATTAACGGTCCAGGGTGGGGATTTGGCCCTCCGGACACTGTGCCTGCAATGCAAATGATTCCTTATGTAAAAAACACTCAGATCGTGATCGATCCGATGGATCCTTGGCAGAGTGAGAATCAGCGGATTACGGACCAGTGCCTGTATATGGGTTGTACGCTGGCCACAGCAACTCCGGTTCAAAAGTCGTACGCGCTCGGAGTTCGCAGCAACATCGGATACAACTATGGATTCTTCAGCCCGTGGATTTATCGGGCTAGCACGGACCAGTATGTGGGATCGCTTAGTGTCAACGAGAGCGAAGTTGGACAAGTTGCCGGCACCATTATGTGGGGAACGTCAATCTGGGATCGAACCCCGGGCGGCGGACCTACTGGCGGCGGCAACTGGGTCATCGAGACTCCTTGCTGGCTGGATGAGAACGGCGTCCTTCTCTCGCCTATGTCAAGAGCAGGAGCAGACTTGTGGAGCTATGGTACTGGTTGGGCAACCGCCAACAACTGGCTCATCTACGGCGGTCTTTGGCCGTTCTACAACCAGAAGTCAGTTGCGGGATTCCCTGGCCTGAAGGACGGAAACGTCATTATCGGCTTTGCTGACACGCACGTGAAGTCCATGCACGTCAAAGCCCTGACCGCTGGATGCTCTGGCTTCGGTATTGGCACCCGAAACGGTCGCCGAAACGATAAGGACAAATTCCTATGGGATCTCGAATAGCCAATCTGTTTTGCGGCTTGTGCGCCACGATCATTTCCTGTGCCTTGATCAGTGGATGTAGCGGCGGAGAGACGTTGGACGCTAAGGACAGTATGGAAGGAGCCCTCAAGGCTGACAACGTAAAGTCCGAAGGGGTGCCCTCAA
>JACMJO010000442.1 GCA_014380605.1 Fimbriimonadaceae bacterium
CTCCATTCCAGATGGCGTTGGAAGAGGCGGGAGTCTATGAGAAAATCTTTATCAAGCAGAAGGGCGAAGAGGATACGATTGCTCCACCCGCACCTGTGCAGGCTCCAAAGAGGGTGACCGTGACCATTACCCGAGTTGAGAACGTTGACGACGGGATCGACCTTGTGGGACCGGCAGATTTTTTTGCGGAAGTGACGATTGGAGGCACTGTAACGAACACCCCAATCAAGTTGAATGATAACAAGCACTCGCCCAACTGGTCGGTCTCAAAGGATGTGGACGCGAATACAGTCTCCATCACGATCAGATTGATCGATGACGATAGTCCAACAACAGCCGACGACCTATGCGACCTCAATCCCGCAACAGATAAGAAGAGCCTCTTCTTAACATACAATCTGAGAACGGGCCAGATAACCGGCAGCGTCGCCGGATCCAAGGGGCAGGAGATCACCGCTACCGGAAGGGGCGATTCCGACAAGTGCATGATCAGGTTCAAAATCAACCACACGTAGTCGCCGTCCTAGGCGAGAGGGACCAAAAATCGGGCGGTCAATAGAACGCCCGATTCCGGAAACCAAGAGGCAATGTGGTCGAGACAAGCCGTTCCTTTGTGATGGCCAGCATGCTCTAGAGACCCCTTTTATGTTTCGCTCCGATGCTTATTCTGGTCGACATCATTGCTACGCTCGAGCTTGCCCCTCATGGCAAATATTGGTATCTCAACTGCTAGCAGGATTGCAGATTCGATCATTGGTGGTCGGAGATTGGCTACCCACACGTCATCCTCTGGTTGGCGCTAAACGGGCCTTAAGAAGCCTTTTCGTAGAAAAGATTCAACGTTTCTGTACGCCCACCCCTGGGCGTACAGATCACGTTCTATCCTGGATACTTTGAAGTTTTTGAACCTAAATCAGACCATTTGTCTACTACCCGCAGACTCGTCACTAATTGCTTAGAAGGCAGTTGCTCTATCCTCTGAGCTACGGAGGCGTTCACCTAAATTATAGCTTTCCGCGAATCCCGCCTAAGCAATGAGGCTTTCCATGGCCTACGTTGACTAAATGTATCCAAATAGAATATATTTAGCCAAGACTACAAATCTAGGAATACTCCGTTGAACTTCCTCTCCTTCCTCAGCTTCTCGGCGGCGCTCCAGGCCAATCCAAACTCCGGCCCGATCGTGACAGACCGGCCGGATTTCACCGAAAGCAGCCTGGTCGTCCCGCTGAGGTCGATCCAGCTTGAAAGTGGCTTGACCTACGAAAGAACAAACAGACAGAACCGAGCCTTGAATGGGCCCGAGGTTCTCCTTCGATTCGGTCTGGCGGAACGGCTCGAACTGCGCGTGGGCCTGCCGAACTACAATCGGATCGAATCGACGAGCTCATCGGACTCGGAAGGCCTTGACGACACTTACGTAGGCGCAAAGATTCAGCTCGGTCCGATCTGCAATGACATCGGTCTAGCCCTGATTCCCGCCGTCTCGATCCCAACCGGACGAAAAGGAATCCGTTCCGAAGCTTGGTCGCCCGAGCTAAAGGTGGTCTTTAGCAAGGGTCTAGGGATTTACAGCCTCAGCGGGATGATTTATGCGGCCTGGATTGAGGAAGATGGCGAAAAGCGAACGCCCCTTCAAACCACGTTATCCCTCGGAATTCCCATCAAGGAAGGACTGGGCATGTTTACCGAGTACATCCTGGATGTCAAAAAAGACTCTGAACCCGCCCACACATTTCATACCGGATTCACTTTCCAACCGAAGCCTAACCGCCAGTTCGATATCCACTTCGGTTTTGGTTTATCGCCCAACGCGCCAGACTTTTTCATCGGCGCGGGATACAGCCATCGATTCTAGAGATTAACCATGAGACTAAGACCAATTCTTATCATTTGTACAGCTTTATTGCTTGCGGGTTGTGCTCAAAAACAAGGCGGGACCAGCGGCAAGTTGAACGTCGTTTCGACGGTGGGCATGATTAACGATGCCGTGAAGATCGTGGGCAAGGATGAGGTCGAGGCTGTTGGCCTGATGGGTCCCGGCGTCGATCCTCACCTGTATCGCGCGACGGCGGGAGATGTCCAAAAGCTCGAGAACGCCGATGCCATCTTCTACGGTGGGTTGGAGTTGGAAGGGCGAATGACGGATATTTTCGTCAAGATGGCCAGCAAGGGGACTCCGACCCATGCCGTGAGCGAGAAGGTGCCTCAAGCTGAGCTACGTGAGCCGCCCGAGTTCCATGGCAAATTCGATCCTCACATCTGGTTCGACGTGACGCTTTGGAAACATGCGGTCGAGTCTGTAAAAGATGGACTCTCCGCCAAGAAACCGGCATCGAAAGCCAAATTTGAAGAGGCGGCGAGCGCCTATCTGAAGGAACTGGACGACCTGAACGAGTACGTCCAGACAGAGATCGCCAAGATCCCGAAGGACCAGCGGGTTCTGGTTACCGCGCACGACGCGTTCGGCTACTTCGGCCGCCGATACGGGATGGAGGTTATCGGTATTCAGGGTACGAGTACCGCCACCGAAGCCGGCGCCGGGGCCCTGCGGACCATCGCCGATAAGATCGCCAAGCGCAAGGTGAAAGCCATATTTGTAGAAAGCAGCGTGCCCCGCGCAACGATTGAGGCTCTGCAAAAGGCGATACAGTCGCGAGGATGGAACGTGGTGATCGGCGGACAGCTGTTCTCCGATGCGATGGGGCAGGACGGAACGCCGGAAGGTACCTACATCGGAATGGTCCGGCATAACGTCGATACGATTGTGAAAGCCCTTAGATGATCGAAACGCCGTCCGCAACGATGCCTGCCGTTTTCGTGCGCGACCTGACGGTTGCCTATGAAGAAAAACCGGTGCTTTGGGATATCGATCTCGATATTCCTGCATCATCCCTAACGGCAATCGTGGGTCCCAACGGAGCGGGAAAGAGCACCCTGATCAAGACGATTCTGGGCCTGGTGCCTTCGGCGGCGGGGACGATTCGAATTTTTGGCGAGCCCTATGGGCGCAATCGCAAGTCGGTGGGCTATGTGCCGCAACGAGGCAGCGTCGACTGGGATTTCCCAACCGACTCCCTCGACGTCGTGATGATGGGGCTCTACGGTCAGATCGGCTGGATCAAGCGGCCGAAAAAAAAAGATCGTGAGACCGCGCTTGCCTGCCTGGAGCAAGTCGGCATGGCCGATTTTGCCCGGCGGCAGATCAGCCAGCTTTCGGGTGGACAGCAACAGAGAGTATTTCTCGCCCGAGCATTGGCTCAGGACGCTCGACTCTACTTCATGGATGAGCCGTTCGCGGGGGTGGACGCAACGACCGAAGTTGCCATTGTGGCGATTCTCAAGGCTCTCAGAGATGCGGGGAAGACCGTGGTCGTGGTTCATCACGATCTCGACACGGTGCCGCAGTACTTCGATCGAGTTGCCTTGCTAAACGTGCACCTGATCTCGAGCGGCCCGGTTGGGGAGACCTTCACGCCCGACAACCTTCAGAAAGCCTACGGCGGAAAGATCGCCTTTTTAGATCGATGAGCCTGTTAAACGACCTGATCCACGACTACACCCTGCGCAATGTGTCGCTTGGGTCGGCGGTTCTGGGCATCGTTAGCGGCGTTTTGGGATGCTTTGCGGTGTTACGTCGGCAGGGATTGATGGGCGACGCGTTGTCGCATGCGGCCCTGCCGGGAGTTTGTTTGGCCTATATGCTCACCGGATCAAAGACCCCGGTAACCTTGATGCTTGGAGCGGCGGTCGCCGGATGGATCGGGATGCTCATCATCCTCCAAGTAGTGCGGCGAACGCGGATCGACCCAGGCTCGGCCCTCGGCATCGTACTGACCGTTTTCTTCGGGTTCGGCGTGGTGCTATTGACCGTCATCCAAAAGAGCAACGACGCCAATCAGGCAGGGTTGGACAAGTTCCTATTCGGACAAGCGGCGGCCCTTGTTCATGAACAGGTTGTGACGATGGCGATCGTTGGGGCGGCGGCATTGTTTGTGGTTGTGCTCCTGTTCAAGGAGTTCAAACTCCTAACGTTTGATCCAGAATTCGCGGGCACCTTGGGCCTTCGAACCCATGCTCTGGGAACGTTGCTGACGGGCTTGTTGGTGGCGGCGATCGTTATCGGACTCAACACGGTAGGAGTCATTTTGATGTCGGCCATGTTGGTTGCTCCCGCCTCTGCGGCTCGCCAGTGGACCCACTCGCTCTCTCACATGATCCTTTACTCGGCCTTATTTGGAGCGGGCTCGGGGCTGGTTGGGGCGGTGGTGAGCGTAACTCAGGAGGGTGTTCCAACGGGGCCGGCGATTGTGATCTGTTTGGCATTGGTGGTAGTGCTTTCGCTGTTGTTTGGCTCTGCACAGGGTTTGGTTTGGGAGTGGATTCGGCGATTTCGTAGACGAAACAAGATCGAGGAGACGCCCGCTTGAGCAGTTCTGCCTTGATCGCGATGGTTGCGGTTGCCGCCGGACTTTCCTGCGCTCTGGCTGGAGTCTTTCTCGTCCTTCGCCGAATGGCCATGATGGCGGACGCGATCAGTCATGCGATCCTTCCCGGTTTGGTGGGAGGATACGTGCTCGCCAAAGGGCCGAACATCCTGGTCGGATTCATCGGGGCGACCGTCGCAGGTTTGCTGAC
>JACMJO010000443.1 GCA_014380605.1 Fimbriimonadaceae bacterium
CAGATTCGGCGGCGGCGGCGATCGCGGTGGCGATCGATGCTTCGAAGCTGGTTTTGATGACGGACACGGACGGGGTTCTGGAAGACAAGGATCGACCCGAGACCAGAATATCTAGCCTCAATTTGCGGGCGGCACGGGCGATGATTGGGGATGGCCGCGCGGATCGGGGGATGATTCCGAAGCTTGAAGCCGCAATCCATGCCTTGGAGCATGGGGTGGATCGAGTGCATTTGATCAACGGGGGAACGCTGAATGCGCTCTTGATCGAGGTTTTCACGGATGAGGGAATTGGGACGATGATGGAGTTATAGCCTGGATTCCAGGGTGAAGGGAATCAGGGACGAGGGACAAGGGAATTAGGGAATTAGGGTCCAATCCGACAGGACTTTGCAATCAGATCCCTCCACTCGCACAACGTTTGGCCATCGTGTCCGCATCGTCGTCGGGCTCGGTCCGGATGACGGGTTTGATCCTAGGATTTTTGGTTCCGCTTGTTTTCCTTTCAAGATCTTCAAAAATTTAACGACATTTGTCGTTTCTTGCACTATACTGCTCCTAACGACAAATGTCGTTAAATTGATATGAGCAGAAAACCAAGCATTGGAAGAGCCGAGGGAGAGGTACTTCGCTTCATCGCCGAGCGGGGCGGGGCGACGGTTACTGAAGTTGGCGATCATCTTGCCGAGACCAAGGGGCAGACCAGGAATACCGCCCTAAATATGATGGAGCGGTTGCGCCAGAAGGGATTTCTCGACCGGGAGAAGATCGATGGACTGTATCGCTACACTTCGGCTGACAGTAAGGGCCGCATCTTCGAGGGATTCGTGGAGGATTTCGTAGATACGATGCTGGGCGGGTCGGTAGCTCCGCTTGTGGCCTACCTGGGCACCCGGGCAGAGGTCGACGACAAGCAACTCGAGCAGTTGCGCCGACTCGTGAAGAGTCTGGAGGAGGGCCGTGATGACGCGTGAAACCCTTTTATTGATCGCTTTGCAGAGCGGGGCGCTTTTCTTAGCTTTGTGGGGAATTTTCCGGCTCGTGCCTTCTGTTCCGGCGGGGGCAAAAGCTTGGCTGTGGCGACTTGCGTTCCTGAAGCCACTGCTTAGCCTGCTTCCTTTCGCGGTGGTGACATTGCGGGTTTTGCCAGCGCCTGAAGCTGTGTCATCGGGCATGAATGAGACTTTCGAGTCCGCACCGATCGCCGGGCCACTCCATTTGGAGCCTGTTCAGTTCAGCAGCACCGCGCTAACCGTTGCTCCTGTGGAAACTTCGGGATCGCTCGTCGATCCTTTGCTCATCGCTTGGTATATGGGCGTGTTTGCCGTTGCCTGCTCCAGCTTGTGGGGCATGCGCCGATCCTTGCGCTTGGCTCATGAGGCATGTCCAGTTGCGAACTTGGAACTAGTGGAAGCATTGGAGGAGCTACTTGAAAAAGCGAGGGTTGCTCGCCCAGTACGGCTTCTCTCGTCCTCGAAGGTGCGGAGCGCCATGTTGGTGGGAGGCAAGAACTACGCGATTGTCCTGCCTGCCGAGATCGTTAGCCACGGGTCGTTTGTGGACTTGCGCATGATGCTGGCCCATGAGGTGGCCCACATCGCTCGGCGCGACCTGATGTGGTTCGGGCTGACCACGGTCGTCCAATCCCTTTTCTTCTTCAATCCCATGGTTTGGGTGGCGGCCCGATGCTCTCGCCTCGACCATGAATCGGCGACGGATCGCCACGCCATGATCCTGGCGGGAGTTCCCGTGAGAACCTATGCCGAGATGCTTTTGCGAGCAACGGTCGTGACCCGACAAAACCTCGCACCGGGAAGCCTCCCGGTTGCCGCGTCGTATCGAACCATTCACCGGAGACTTCAAGCTATGAAACACTTCAACTCGAAACCGACACTTTGGAGACGGACGGCCATCGCCGCGCTTGCCCTCTTGACCCTCTCGCTTTTGCCTGCCTATGAGCTTGCGGCCGCCGCTTGGCCAGGGGGACAGTTCCCTGAGGATATGGCGCTAGACGAGCCGCAAGTTGCTGTGGCTCAAGCCTCCGCAAAGACATCTGCACAGGTCGCAAGGGCCAAAACCTTGCCAGTGGCCAACGCTCAGATATCAGCCAAGACCTATGGAACCGTGCCCTTGAAGGTAGTCAAAGGAAAGAAAGGAAAGGCTAGGTACTACGTTTGGACTAAGAAGGGGTACGTGGAGGTAGAGGCCAAGGACGTTCAGGTATCCACCGTCATCGGGCTCTCACTTGGTAAGGTCGTCGGGGCAAAAGGCACGAGGCTCCGCGCTACCGCGGCGGCATTGGAACCCATTGTTGCCAAGTCGACTCGCGCGACGACAGGAGTGCTGAATCCGATTCGAGCGGTTGCTGCTCCAACTAGCCAGATTAAGACAGCGGCAACGGAACCAAGCATGGCGCTTATTCGAACCGCGCTTGAAGCCCAAGCGATAAGAGCTTCGAAGGGTACGACCGTCGCGACCGTGCCAGCTTTACTTCAAGCCGCTCGAACATCGGTTGCGTCGAGAGAGCCCCTTTCGACAGCAACGGTTGCCCGTAGCCTCGATTTGGCGAGGACAAATCTGACGCTGTCTCCAGCCGCCCGCGAGCTCAAGGTTCAGGGGGATCGGGCTAACCTCACAAACCTGCTTGCGAGGGATTTGGACAAATCTGTCAGCGGCCCGGCTACCCGCCTTACTCAAGGATTGGTCTCGACGACCATCGCGCAAGGCTTGACTGGGCCATTAACCGCACGTGCAGGCTTAATCTCCAATCTGCAAGAAAGACCGAGGACGGCTACATCGCTGTACTCAACGGCGCTGTCGAAGAGCCTTTTGGCGAAGCCCGCACAGGTGGCGAAAGACAAGCGATATCAGGTGGTCTATGTAGGCGCCAACAAACTGACGATCATCGACGCAAACGGCGCGACGAAGGTGTACGAGCTAGAACCTGGGACAGTCTATGAGCTAGAGGGCGGCACCTTGCGCCCCGTCAAGACTCAAAAGCCGTCAGCGGAGAAGAAGGCCGACAGTATGGTGGTCCGATACTATCTCGACACGGCAAAGTATCCGCGGCTCAAGCTCGACTATGATAAGTCGCTCCAGAAGTACCGCTACTACTTCGATTCGAAGGTCGGCAATGCTTTCTACAGATACGCCGTCGAGAAGGATGGCAAGCTCAAGCCGGTGATCGTCGACAAGGACAAAGATAAAGAGGAAGACAAAGAGGAATAGCAGGAGCGTGCGGACGGGCTTACATCGGGACCAATTCGGCAGATGTCAAGCCCGTCCCCGGTTCCCATTCATATCTTCCAAAGAACTTGCCGTGAGATCCGCTTTGGCAGATCCACGTCGAACCGATCTTCAGCGGCATATCCAGAACCGTATGGCTATGGCCCCCGAGGATGAAGTCGATGTCTTCGGTCGACTGAGCAAGCTGTTGATCCTGCTTGAACCCAATGTGGGTGAGTGCGATTACGAGGTCGCAGGATTTCCTCAGTTCCTGGGCTATAGCGATGGCCACTGGAATGGGTTGGGTCCAAATCATCTGGCTGAGAGACTTCGAGGCCATTTGATCGGTGACCATGGGAACCATGACGCCAAGGATGCCGACCCTAACCGAGCTGGATTCGATCTCAATCGATGGCGGCAGAAGACGGTTTCCTTCCTTGTCGTAAAGATTCGCACAGAGGATCGGGTGCTGATGGCCTGCGATTTTGGCTTCAAAGGTCGAGCGGAGGATGTGGGACTCTCGATTTCCCGGGACGCTTGCCGTGCATCTTAACTCGGCCAGCATTCCCCAGACCGATTCCGGCTTGAGCGGGATCCCGAGATTTCCGGTCTTGATGCAGTCGCCGGTATCGAAGTAGAGATCAGCGTTGGCGCGTTCGGGGGACAGCACGGCGACTCGACGCTCATCGAGCGTTCCATGCAAGTCGTTGGTGTGGAGAATTCGCAAGTTCGATTAGGATAACTTCTGGGGAACTTCCTTCGCTCGTAAACGTTTTGAGGTATCAAAGATGGAAAGGGCGTCTTGCCCCGAATTCTGGAGAAACTCAATTTATGAAGAAGATCGCCCTATCCCTCGTTGTTGGCGCCCTCGCCGTTGGCGCATTTGCCCAGGCCAAGCCAAAGGCTCCTACGGAACTGGCTTGCGCAGTTATGCCATCCCACAAGGTGAAGATTGCCGACGCAACGAAGACGAAGATGTTTGCCGACTACAAGGGTCGACGCTATTTCTTCTGCTGTGCGGGCTGTCCAGCCGCTTTCAAGGCAACTCCCGCGAAGTATGCCAAGAAGGAACTCAGCATCCCAACTCCGAAGTCGAAGAAAGCTTAACTGCGAGCGATGAAGATTTGAAAGCCTCCATCGTGGGGGCTTTCTTGGTTTTGGATGAGGTGAAATGCCGTTCATGGCCAAATTGCTGGGCATTGACGTAGGGACGTCTGGGTGCAAAGTTCTGCTGATCGATGAGTCGGGGCATGTCTTGCGGCAGGCTTCATCGGAGTATCCGCTGTCCGTGCCAAGGCCGATGTGGTCGGAACAGAATCCTGAGGATTGGTGGCAGGGAGTGCAAGCCTGCCTGAAAGAGATTGGCGAGCCAAATCCCGATGCGATCGGCCTTACTGGGCAAATGCACGGCGCCGTGTTTCTGGACGCCGCCGATGCGGTGATCAGGCCCGCGATCCTGTGGAACGATCAGCGCACGGCTGAAGAATGCGCCCAGATCGATGCTGTGGTTGGCGCAGAACTAGTTCGCGCGATCACCTGCAATCCGCCACTGACAGGATTCCAGCTTCCGAAGTTGCTTTGGCTTCGAAACCACGAACCCGAGAACTTCGCAAAGGTTAGATCCTTACTGCTTCCGAAGGATTACATCCGATTCAAGTTAAGCGGAGTTAAGGCCACCGAAGTTAGCGACGCGAGTGGAACTGGGGCTTTCGATGTCCCGAATCGTCGATGGTCTTCGGAGTTGATGGAGGCTATTGAAATCTCGCCTTCAGTCTTTCCAGAATCGTTCGAATCAGACGTTGTTTCAGGGCGGACACAGGCAAGCGACTATTTATCGGAAGGCATTCCCATTGTTGGCGGCGGGGGAGATCAGGCCGCAGGGGCCGTAGGCACGGGCGCGGTCGAGCCTGGAGTAGTGAGCGTCAGCCTCGGCACAAGCGGGGTCGTTTTCACGGCGATCGACAGGCCCCAATTCGATCCGGGAGGGTCCGTCCACACGTTTTGCCATGCCAACCGATCTTGGCATGCGATGGGAGTCATGCTGGCTTGCGGGGGCGCGTTGAGGTGGTATCGGGATAGCTTTGGCAATGGGAGAACTTACGATCAGCTTGCGGCGATGGCTTCTGAAGTTGATCCAGGTTCCGAAGGGTTAACCTTCCTCCCCTATCTCACAGGCGAACGAACGCCTCACAACGATCCAAATTCTCGGGCATCTTGGAGCGGAGCAACGCTGGCGCACGGGCCGTCGCACTTCGCGCGATCTGTGTTCGAAGGAATGTCGTTTGGGTTGCTGGATGGATTCTCGGCGTTGAAGGCGCTAGGAGCGACTTGCGACGAGGTACGAGTGACAAGCGGCGGAGCCAAGAGCAAGTTCTGGGTCCAAATGATCGCCGACGTCTTTCAGACTCCCTGCGTGACTTTGGAGTCGGACGAAGGACCGGCTTTTGGGGCGGCGATTCTGGCGGGAGTTGGTATCGGGCTATGGCCCTCGACATCGGTTGCATGCAATCAAGCAATTCGATCACGGAGCCTTCAGTTGGCAAAATGGCAGCAGCTGGCAGACCCTTGAGCATGAACACCAGAATTGCTCCTCTTCCATCGTCGCGGTCCCAGATTTCATTGATCTTGGCATACAGAGCGCCAGTC
>JACMJO010000444.1 GCA_014380605.1 Fimbriimonadaceae bacterium
ATCGCCGGGTCGGTGAAGGTCGTGCGGCGGGCAATCCATGATTGGAGCGCCAAGCACCTAACGGATGAAAAGCCCTTTCCTCTTGCCGACGAGGTCGAGTCGGAGTGTCAGGCTCTCCATTCTTCCTAAGGTTCGCTAGGCTTTAGTTGCCGGTGTAGTCGCAGTTTGTTTGAGTCCAACCGGTGCCGTCGGCAACGTTGACGCATCGCGGATTAAGAGCCAACTTGCCTTCGCGTCCGCGAAGCCATGCGGACTTCTTCCAGCGAGCGCTAGTGTCCAAGAATGAAAAGACGGCTCCTTCGCGGTGCCTTAGCGAGAGCTGGTTATAGATTTGGGTCCAGGTAGTGCCGCCTGGCTCGAAGTAGATCGCGTTGTCTTCGTCCCAATCGTTGGCGTCGTTATCTTCGGCGCCGGATTTCGCCATGCTGAAGAAGATCGTTCCGCTCGGATTGGACCATGTCGAGCTGTTCGCTGCTTGGCCGCCCCCGTTTGGATCGCCATAGTTGAAGAGGTACTCGTCGTTTCGGGCGAAGTGGCCGAAGATCGTCGGACAGTTATCCCATGTGAAACCGATTGCCCGCTGAGTGTTGTAGGTTATGCCTTCGGGAACGTTAGTCCAGAACTCGCCCTGAACATAGGACGAGAAGTTGAAATCGTCGGACGGCATGTATCCAGTGAAGTTTCTCTTGAAAGGCTTCGGAGCCGCAGACATTGGGTCGAGGAAAATGTCGGGACTCTTGATGTAAGGCAACAGGTCGACGTGCAAGTCCCAATACTTGCGATTGATAGTGTCGTCGTAGTCGTTCATGTAGATCGCGTTGGCGGTGGCTAGCTGTTTCAAGTTGCTCAGAGCCTGAGTGGTCTTGGCTGCGGCCTTGGCCTGGGCGAAGACCGGAAACAGTATCGCGGCAAGGATCGCGATGATCGCGATGACGACCAGTAGCTCGATAAGGGTGAAGGCGCTCTCCCGAGTGTTGTTCATGTCTCTCGTAGGATTTCTTCATCAGGTTAAGATGATGCTAAGAAGCCTTTCCATCAGAGTCAACCTTAATATGGGGTCCCAGATTATTGAGCCCCGCGTTGGTCAGAAATCTCTTTAGACTGAGCGTGAGATGCGAAACCGAGCTGTTTGTGCGATTTTGGGGGCCTTTCTGGGGTTGATCGGATACGGAGTGGTGGCGCTTGGGATGGCCGTGATCCTCGGCGGTGAGGTTGCCCCAACGGCTCTGGTGTTTGCGTTCATGTGTTCGCCGCTGTCCATTGCGGCAGGGGCAGTAATCGGGGCTCGAGCGTACCGTCGGCCATGGGTTGCATGTGGAGGAGCCTTAGCGTCAGGAGGCTCGATCCCGGTGATCGGTTTGGGGATTATCATGGTGGTGCTTGGATTCCAGCAGTCGGCCCAAAGGGCCCAATCTCAGGCGAGGGACAATAAAGCCTTCCAAGCGGCCAAGAGTCAGGGATTTCCTTTCCCACCGGGCGCTAAGCCAGGCTATGAAGGATCGGCATCTTCACCAAAGCCCATGGCCGACGTCGTGGCTTTCTACGATGGCCAAGCCGGTTGGAAGAAGGCGGACTTTCAGAATCGGGTCTGGTTTGTAAGGGCGAATGGCGAGCAGTTTGACCGAATCACCATTGGCACATTCTACGGGAGAACAGAGATCTACTTTGGAACTAAAACCAGGGCCGAGATGCGGACCGGGATCGCCGGTGGGTTCGCGGCCGCCGCCCGAAGCGGAGCTTGGGATGCTGCGGCACTCTATTGCGTTCCTTCTCTAACGAAAAATGAAGTCCGCAAGAGTCTGAATGGCTTCAAGCCAGACTCAAGTGCTTTTCAACGACGGTACTTCTCAAACGGTGCAACAGCCCAAATCGCGATAAGCGTGAAGATTCCAGTTGGCGGGAATGCGTATCGAAGCGGCGAGATTGGCTTTTTCTTCACCGACGATCTCATTCCCCGCATCCAAAAAATTGAGCCACCAACTATGTTTTAGGATCGCGGGCTAAGATAAAGCATCGCTATGCTGCTGACCGCCATTGCCGCCATCGCCATGAGTCCCCAAGCTCCCGCACCCAAGATCGCTGTCCCCTCGAAACGTCAGTTGGAATGGCAGAAGTTGGAATACTACGCCTTCATCCACTTCGGACCGAACACCTTTACGGACGAAGAGTGGGGACACGGGAAAGAAGATCCCAACGTTTTCAACCCAACCCAGATGGATGCCCGCCAGTGGGTTAAGACCTTCAAAGATGCCGGGATGAAGCAGGTGATCATTACTGCCAAACACCACGATGGCTTCTGCCTCTGGCCCACCACGCAATCCAAGCACACGGTTGCCCAATCGAAGTGGCGAGATGGCAAAGGCGACGTGTTGGCCGACCTCCGCAAGGCCTGCAACGAGTACGGGCTGAAGATGGGCGTTTACCTATCGCCCTGGGATCGCAACCATCCCAAGTACGGCACGCCCGAATATAACGACGTTTTCGTCGCGATGCTGGAAGAGGTGCTGACGAAGTACGGTCCAATCTACGAGGTCTGGTTCGACGGAGCCAACGGCGAGGGACCGAACGGCAAACGCCAAGTTTACGACTGGCCACGCTTCATCGCAACCGTCCGCAAGCACGCCCCGGACGCCGTAATCTTCAGCGATGCGGGGCCCGACATCCGTTGGGTCGGCAACGAGGCCGGAATCGCAGGCGAGACTTGTTGGAGCACGATCGATAAGGACAACCCCAGGGCCGCGATCGGCGCTGCCGATACGAAGTACCTGAATGCGGGCGACCCCAACGGCAAGGATTGGGTGCCCGCCGAGTGCGATGTCTCTATCCGTCCAGGCTGGTTCTATCACGCCAATCAGGATGACAAGGTCAAGACTCCCGAGCAGCTGATGGATCTGTGGGAGAAGTCGGTTGGGCGGAACGGCGCGCTGCTTCTGAACGTGCCGCCTGATCGGCGAGGGTTGATCCACGAGAACGACGTGAAGTCGTTGTTGGAGTTCAAGAAGCTGAGAGAGGAGACATACACTGTTCGCATTCCACAGCTTCCAAATTTGATCGACCGGATCACTCTCAGGGAGGATCTTTCGAAGGGGCAATCCATCCGTAAATTCCATGTCGAGGCTCTCCACGACGGCGAGTGGAAGCGCGTCGCCGAAGGAACCACGGTAGGCCACAAGAAAATCGTGAAGATTGCCCCCATCGTAGCAGACGACGTGCGCGTCGTCGCAGATG
>JACMJO010000445.1 GCA_014380605.1 Fimbriimonadaceae bacterium
GCGAATGGTTGGTAGCGATGCCTTGGATGCTTCATCGAGCATCTCGACGAATCCGTTTCGTGTTAGGAGTTCGCCAATTGTCGAATGCAGGCGTCCTAGGGTGAAGTTTGGTTCGCTGCCCCTCGAGACCAACGTGGCGGAAATGAACTCGTTGAACTCTTTGGCTGACCACGGTACTCGGCGGCTTCCCATCGTCTCGCACATCTCGCGAAGCATGCATTTGCACGCATGGACTTCTACAACCGTGGGTGTTCGCAATTCAGAAAAGACGATCCAGCGTAATGCGTGCACAGTTGCCAGGACAAACTTCGGGACATCATTCTTCTCGATCTTGTCCAGCAAGGACTTTGCCTTGATGTTTTCCAGTGTTGGATACTGCAAATACAAACTCTTTGTCGGGTCGGGAGCTCGCTGCAATGTTCGTTCGAGCAAACGGATCAGCAGCTCAAAGGAGTTGTCCAATGGAGAGGGCTCATTGTTGATTCCAAGTTCAAGACAAGCTTTCTCAAACTCAATTTCATCCAACCGCTCGCCTGCCGCGGAATCGCGCTTTATGGACAATCTGGTCTTTGAAGCCTTCCACAGAATGCACCTCAACACCTGTCGTCTTGCCGATTCCGATGACATCTTCTGCGTCTCGGGTAAGTGCCCAATAGTGCTCCGGTTGGCCATGATGCATCAGCCTCCCACCAACGGGGTGAGCTTCACGAAACTCACGGTCGTCTCGCGCGAAACGAAAACAGTGTCGTCGAGGCTCTCGGCCTGGCGGTCGTCGACGAGGATGAAAAAGCCGTTGCGTTCGAAGGCGTCGCAGGCGACTTCCACCTGTCGCTTCCAGTTGATCGCACGGGGCTTTGGGGGCTCGCGGTGGCAGCCGTTCAGGACCGTTTCGATCGTTTCTGGCGTCACCAGGGAATGCGCTTTGCGGACCTGTGTCGCCCGTTCTCGATCCTGAACTTCCTGGTAGATTCGCTCGCGGATCAGTTCGCGCACCGTAATCCGCTCCGTCGGGAACTCCAGCGGAAACTCGTCCAGCAATCTGCCGGCGGCGGATTCGTCTCGGATAGTGAGGGTGGCCATATCGGTGCTTCTCCTTTTGGCTACGGGTCCAAACCGATCATCCACCGAACATCAGGAGGTTGCAATCGCAATCTGAAGAAATGCGAGGACGGGGTCCGATAGGGGGATTAATGAACTCTCGGAAGGCTGCGTTTCGGGTTGCTGCTGCGAAGTTGGCGCGGGAGGGGCCGGGGCTTGCCCGCGCGCGCGCCCGGCGCTATGTTGCGCGCAGCATGTTGCCACTTGATCAAATCGTCACCGGTGATTGCGTTGCGAAGATGAATGGGATGCCGGCGGGGTCGGTGGATCTGGTGTTTGCCGATCCACCGTTCAACATCGGCTACCTGTATTCGTCCTATGACGATGAAAAAACCTGCGATGAGTACCTGGCGTTTTCTGAGAAGTGGATGAAGGCCGTGCATCGGGTCCTCAAGCCTTCGGGCAGCTTCTTCCTCGCCATCGGGGATGAGTACGCGGCCGACCTGACGGTGATTGCCCGGCGGAAGCTGGGCTTTAACATGCGGAATTGGATCATCTGGCATTACACCTTCGGCCAGCAGACCAAGAAGATGTTCGCCAAGAGCCACACGCAC
>JACMJO010000446.1 GCA_014380605.1 Fimbriimonadaceae bacterium
ATCTCGGGGCCAGTAATCGCGGCTTGAAAAGCCTTCAATTCCTCCGTGTCTGGCTTGTCTCTTTGAACGGCAACCAGCAGGTGGCTGGGGTCTTCCTCTGCTTCCTTTGGGAAGGGGTTAGAGGCGATAATCTCATCCCACTCCTCGATAGTTCGGACGAAATAGTCGCATTTGACTCCGAGGCGCTTTTCGGTTTGCCCGGCCAGTAAGTTCTCCAAATCATCGCGAGACTTCCCTTTCCCGCTAAAAACGACGTTGCCGCTTTGAAGGAGGGTGACGGCATCCTTGAAGCCGAGGTCGACAAACATCGCCTTTAGTTCCTTCATCGGAACCATCTTGTTGCCGCCGACATTGATGCCCCGAAGCAAAGCGATGTGCGTCCTCATGGCTTGGAGTTTGGCATGGGTAATGTCATGGCATGACGAGAATCGAGGCCTATCGACGCGATGCAGAGTACGCATATCGCGAACTCTTGAAGTCGGTCGAGGGCCTCTCGGAGCGGCACTCCTGGGCCATGCTTCCGCCGGGAGGCGACGACTACCTGCACACCGATGGCTCCATCCACGGGATCGTTCTTCACCTCGCCTCGGTCAAGTGGGCATACGGGAGCATCTGCTTCCGCAACACCGAAATTCGGTGGCGAGATATCGCGGATCATATTGAGGCGTTCGAGCCGTCTTGGCAAGGCGCACTCGACTACTTGAAAGAGGGCCAGGAATATTGGATGTTAGGCTGGGCAACTCTCTCGGAAGGACACCTGGACAACATCGTGCCCACCAACTACAAGGAAGATCTGCCCGCCTGGCGGATGATCCAAATCATGAACCACCACGACTCCTATCATGCCGGGCAAATCGCAGTTATCCGCTATGCCACGGTAGAGACCGATACCCGTCCAATGTCGCAAGCGGAGGACATCCGTAAATACTGTCGAGAGTCCAAACACTGGTGAAGCTGACATTTGAACTGGCGAGGCTCGAGCATGCAAAAGCAATCGAGAGGATGCGCAATGAGGCAAGCATGGACCTCACGACAAAGATAGGAATCGGGCACTGGAGCGGGAAGTCTCGGGTCGCCTCGATTCGAGAAAGGATCGAACTCGCCGATCCGACAATCCTCCGTCACCGAACAATCTACGTTGCAACCAGAGATGGGGAGGCGGTTGGGTCGGTAGTTGTCAGCACCTATCCCATCGGCTTCTGGAAGAAGGAGTATTGGCAAGATCCAGCCGTGATGGGTCTGGGGGCCTACGGCCTGACCGTCTTCCCGAGCCTGCAGGGCCAAGGCGTAGGCCGGTTCCTGATGGAGGAGGTAGAGCAATTGGCGAGAGACCACCTTATTCCGTTTGTTCGCCTCGATGCCTACTTGGCCAATCCCTTCTCGACCGCCTTCTACCGCAAGCTAGGTTACGAAGAACGGCGAGAGATCGATGTGAGGGGAGTTCGGCTCATTCTGTTTGAGAAACGGGTCTGAGGGCACGTTTATCACTTGTTGAGTTTGCCAAATCATGTCACACTGCCTTCGTTTTTGTGTCTTATGCAGGATTGGATTAAGAAGCTCTTCGTTGACCCAGGCATGGTTGGAATGGGTCATGACCAGAGTCAGAATGACCTGAACCTGGGGTTAGGTTGGATCTACTACGGATTGGCTCGGACCATCCGACCCAAGACGGTCGTCGTTATAGGGTCCTATCGGGGGTTTGTTCCCTTGGTTCTGGGCAAAGCGCTACAAGACAATGGCCAAGGGGAAGTGATCTTCATCGACCCTTCCATGGTTGATGATTTTTGGAAGTGCCCGGACTGCGTTAAGGCCCATTTTGCCGCTCACGAGGTCCGCAACATTCGGCACCACCTGTGCACCACCCAAGACTTCGTCAATACGGAGGCGTATCGGAGCCTGGGCGAGGTTGGATTGCTTTACGTCGATGGCTACCACACCGCCGAGTTCGCCAAGTTCGACCATGAGGCGTTCGCTGACAAGATGGCTCCCAATGGCGTGGTTCTTTTCCATGACAGCGTGCGAGAACGGGTGACCCGAATCTATGGCGACGACCGGCCATACACCCACACGGTCTGCCAATACATGGACGAGCTTCGCGCTAATCCGAAATTCGAGGTGCTTTCGTTTGGCGAGGGCGATGGCTTGACTCTGGTGAAAAAAGCGTCCGGTCCGGGAGCCGCCTGAGGTGGCAATACACAGTCGCCTATGGGCGATCACTTGTCTCTTCAATCCCGCCGGCTATCGGGTTCGAGAAGAGAACTACCGCGTCTTCCGTAAGCACCTGGATTTGCCTTTGGTTACGGTCGAGCTCGCCTTTGACGGCCCGTTCACTCTCTCCGAACCTGATGCCGACATTCTCATTCAGATAAGCGGTGGCGACCGGCTATGGCAAAAGGAGCGACTCCTCAATCTGGCGCTTCAAGCCTTGCCTGACGAGTGCGATCAAGTGTTGTGGATCGATGCCGACATTGTTCCTTGCGACCCAGCATGGACCAGCGAGATCGGCCTTGCGCTTGAGCGAGCCTCCGTTGTCCAAGCATTTGGAATGGTGAACATGCTTGGGCCGTCAGGCGAAACCATGTTGCGAAGCATGTCGACGATGTTGGCCCTCAGCCAGATCGGAGAGTCGGAACTGATTCTCTCTGCCACTCTCGATCGGTCCAAAGGTGCGCCCTGCTCGGGCCACGCATGGGCCGCCCGGCGCGAGGTCGTCCAGGAGCACGGATTCTACGATGGATGCATAGTTGGAGGAGGAGACACGGCATTTCTTTGCGCAGCCACGGGCGACTTTGAGAAGGTCATCCAGATGCACCAGATGGGGGAGGCTCAACAAAAGCGCTATCTGGACTGGGCAACCAAGATTCACCGCAAGGTAACCCAAGGCGTTGGGGTGCTCGACTGTGAGATCGACCACTTATGGCACGGCACCCTTGAGAATCGGAAGGGAAAGCTGAGGCACATCGAACTTAGCCACATCGGGTTCGATCCATATGTGGACGTTACTTTGGATGAAAACGGAGTTTGGCGTTGGGCAAGCGATCGTCCGGAGCTTCACGGTCACGTTCGAAATTATTTCCTCGCCCGGAGGGAAGATGAGGCTGGCATCCTGACGAAATGATCGAACCGCGAATCCTTATCGGTCGAGCGCCCCCTATCAATCCCCACCCTTACGACGTGGTCGCGCAATGGATTCAAGAGAAGTATCCAGATATTGCCCCCCGCTTCCACCTCTGTACTTTTCCTTTCCGACTTCGGGAATCGGCGCCCTATAAGCTCTTCGTTCAATGGGTTCAAGATCCGATCGACGTAGTGAACCCAATGACCTTTCTCCAGGCGATGGAGCTTCAGTACGACTGCAATTCACAGGAGATTCCGATCGTGAATGGAGTCGATCGCCATCGAAACACCGCTAAGATCCAGGCTCATCAGCGATTGTCGGGAGCAGGTATTCGCACCCCACGCATTCACACCTTTCGGAATCCGAAAGAGTTCATGCAAGCTCTTCCCAACCTCACCTATCCGCTGATCCTTCGGGAAGACGTTTCCCACGGAAAGCAGTTCTGCCTCTTGAACAATGAGGACGATCTGAGACAAGCTCCATTTGGGAACTTCTACCGGCCCGTGCTCAGCGAGTTCATCGATGTGCAAAGTGATGATGGCCGGTACCGGAAGTATCGCAGTGTGGTTGCCGGAGGTCGAGTGATCAGCCACCATGTCCAAGTTTCGGACTCATGGGAGACTCGAGGCAAACAGCGCATCAAGGATGCCGCAACGCGCGAAGAGGAGATTGCCTATATCTCGAACCCCGATCCGTTTGCAAAAGAGATGCTCGAAGTTGCAAAGGCGCTGGAGTTGGAATTCGCAGGAATCGACTACGCAATCGACCGCAAGGGCGACCTCGTCGTGTGGGAAGCCAACCAGTATCCGCACCTCCACTTTTCCACCAAGGACCTGATCTATCGGAACTTCGCGATGGAGCGCACCATTGCCGCTATGGTTTTGTCATACCTTGAGCTCGCCGGAGTTGAGCCGCCTGAAAAACTGGTCCATCAGGCGGGATACGATGTAAGCGTGAACTAATCGCAGCTGCCAATAGTGATTCTTATCTCTATTCGTCTTCTATCAACAATCCCGACATCAACCCGCCCGAGAATCCGACCGTCCAATATTTGACTCCATTTGGGATGGTTTGGTGATAAAGGTTGTCTTGGACTTGGGCTCCCGAAGCGGTTGTCCGAGTTGTCGTCCTCAAGAATTTCAGATCATTGGAGGCATTTAGGTAACCCAGGAGCTCCTTTCGCACATCAGCGAAGCGAGCGTTCGTTGCAAAATCTTTGATGTTGGGTCCCATAGCGTCGGTGGATTCTCCGGAGCAGGCCTTGCGAACTAAGTCGAAGTGTTTCTTAGTCTGCTCCCCATCTTGGTTTGCGGGGATTGGCAAAGCCGCGTAGTTCAAGCCGGGAACGTAGCGAATCAGAGCCGCACGGGCCATCCCGAAGACGTTACCGTCATAGGTGTTACAAAACGCCCAGACCGAGGCGTGCTGATCGGGATAGCGGCGATAGATGCACGTGAAACCGTTGGTCTGGCCCGAGTGGTTGAGCTCCTTCTGCCCCCGAAAAGTCGTGGAGAACCATCCATAGCCGTAGGTGTTGACTGTGCCATCGTTGAACTTGGTTGGCGTCCAAATCTTGGCCAACAGATCCTTCTTGAGCAGTTTCTCAGTGTAGAGCGCTTCGTCCCATCTCATGAGATCGTCGAGAGTCGAGACGATGCCGCCAGCGCCCAGAGTCGAAGTCCAAGCGATCGCCGGTTGCTTGGTCCGGGTTCCGCTCCGACTGTGATAGCCCGTCATGGTTTTGACTTGGCTGGGCTTTGGATAGGTGTAAGTAGATTTCATCCCAAGCTTGTCGAACATGCGGTTCTGCATGAATCGGCTTAGCGGCATACCGCTCTTCTTTTCCACAATCATGCTTATCAAGAAGTAGCCCGTGTTGCTGTACTCGAACTTCTCGCCGGGCTTAAACGCTGGCTCCTTCTTGGCGGCTTGCTCGATGATCTCCTTGGGTTGGCGAGGAAGGTTATAGAAATCGTAAGTCGCGATCTCCTCATAATCCGGCACGCCCGACATGTGATGAAGGACCTGATCCAACGTCGCCGATCGCCAAGCGGTGGGAAGATCGGGAATCGCGGCGCCAAGCATCTCATCCAGCTTCAACTTGCCATCCTGCACCAGCATGAGGGCGGCGACGGCGGTGAACTGCTTGGAGAGCGAACCGATCTCAAACGCCATATTCACAGTGGTGGGCGCCTTGTCGACCTCATCGGCAACGCCAAACGCCTTTTCATAGACCACTCGACCGTCCTTGGCAACTCGAATGCCCGCGCCAGGCACTTTGCTGGCAACAAAGGCTCGGTCCAGGCGGGCATCGAACTCTGCCTGCGAAGGCAATTGAGGCGAGAGACAGACCGAGACAAGGAGGAGTGACAGGGCTGGCATAGTGGCAGTGTATACGATGACTCTGGCCCTTGTAATTCCAACTTGGCAGTGCTATTCAGGGAACTTGTGCGTCGGAGGAGCCGTGCTG
>JACMJO010000447.1 GCA_014380605.1 Fimbriimonadaceae bacterium
GGGATTGCGGTTTTGAAGGAGTGAAGTCACTTTCTCCCCAATGGTTGAGGTAGGTGTTTGAACCTGGCTGGTTCAGGCTTCGTAGTGGGTACAAGGCCGGCCCTCCACCTCCTGCCCTCTCCTCCAAGGCGAACCACTTGGAGGAGGGGTGAAGCCGGCGTGACCAAAAGTTGATTTTCAGAGGATAATTCAACTGGACTTCAGTCGGGCTTCACGATGCTGACCCTGCCTGTAGAGTCCAATTGAAAACGATGGGAAAGATATTGGTGGTGGAAGACAACCAAGAGGTCGCGGCGGCGATTCGTGCTTCGCTTGAAGATGCCGGGTACGAAGTGCAAGTGGCCCGAGATGGGTTGCGCGGCTTCAATGCGGCTAGTCGGGTTGCCTTTTCCGCCATCATTCTCGACCTGATGTTGCCCGAAATGGATGGCTTGGAAGTATGCCGTCGGTTACGAAAGGCCAAGGTCTCCACTCCTATCTTGATGCTGACTGCCCGAGACGCTCCGGTCGATCGGGTTCTGGGCCTCGACGAAGGCGCCGACGACTATCTGGGCAAACCATTTGACCTTGACGAGTTCCTTGCCCGAGTCCGATCTCTGCTGAGGCGCGATAAGGTTCACCGTGCGAGCGTGATCAAGATTGCCGATCTGACCATCGACACCGCCGCTAAACGAGTGACCCGATTCGGCGAAGAGATCACCCTTCCGGCCCGTGAATACACCCTGCTCGAGGCTTTGGCGGCGAAAGAAGGCCAGGTCATGTCGAAGGAGTGGATTCAAGAGAAGGTCTGGCATGATGAGAGCAGCATGAGCAATGTGGTGGAGGTTCACATGGCGAGTTTGCGCCGTAAGATCGAGCGGGAAGGGGAGCCCAAGCTCATCCACACTTTGAATCGACTTGGGTACACCCTCAGGCTTGATGGAGGCGTCACCTGATTCGTCGCCGCCTGATCGTTGGAAACGCCATCGCAGTGGCCATCGTCTTCGTGATGCTCGGCGCCGTCTTGTACGTCGTATCGGGACTTATCCGTGCTCGCTCGTTGGACACTGAACTCCAACAAAAGGCCAAGGTGTACGCTCGCCGATGGCCCCTTCCGCCAGACCGCAGAAACCGGCCACCGCGACAATTAGCACCGCCGATGACGTCGGCCGAAGCAGAGCGAGAAGGCTTGGACTTGGGATTGATTAGGCGGGCAGAGGTTCAACAGTTGCTTGCGGGAGCACGAGTTCTCGACATGACGGGTCGGAGCATTGTTTATACTGATCAAGGGGCTCTGATTCCTGAGCACATTCGTAGTGACCTCAACGTCAACGGAATCTACGGCAACACAAAGGTCCAAGGCTATGACGTTCGCGTCTTCACCTACCCGATTCAGGAGAACGGGAAGACCGTTGCCGCGTTGCAGTATGGCGCGCTACTTGAGGCACTAAAGAGCGACCAAGCCGACTTGCTTAGGGTGATGCTCCTCATGATTCCGGTCGCTTTGGGAGTGACAACCTTGCTTGGCTTTGTGCTGGCAAGGCGAGCCTTGAAACCGATTGCCGAGCTTGGAGACGACATCGCGAGAATCGAGGCGGACAACCTGTCCAAGCGGTTACATGTCACCGGGCACGATGAGTTTGCCAAGCTTTCAACCCGATTCAACGGTCTCTTAGAGCGGCTAGATTTGGCGTTCAAGAAGCAAAAGCAGTTTGTCGCCGATGCGTCTCATGAGTTGAAAACGCCGCTGACCGTGATCCGGACACGCTCTGACTTGGGGCTCCGGGCGGAGAGAACCCCGGAGCAATACAAGGAACATCTGCAAGCCATTGGTAGGGCCGCCCATTCGATGACTCAGATCGCCTCGGACATGCTGTTGTTGGCGCAAGCGGATGAGAATCAGCTTGAGATCGCGCGAGAGAAGGTCGAGCTGAAAGAGGTCTTAATGGAAGCGGTGGACCTTTCGCCGGCAACCGCCAAGGAAAAGGTCAATTTGGAAACCGTGAACGGCGCGGTTATTTACGGAGATCGGTCGAAGCTGGTCCGACTTTTCCGAAACTTGATCGAGAATGCCGACCGACATACCCAGCCTGATGGCCATATTCAGATCACGGCATCGAAGGGACCCAGTTCGGTGTCCATTTCTCTCAAAGACGATGGCTCTGGGATCGCACCTGAGCACTTGGATCGGTTGTTTGATCGGTTCTATCGCGTAGATCGCGCTCGGGATCGACAGCAGGGAGGGAGCGGGTTAGGCCTTGCCATCAGCAAGTCGATTGTGGAAGCTCATCGCGGAACGATCAAGATTGCGAGTGAGATTGGGAAGGGAACGTCCGTTCAGATCGATCTTCCCATCGCTTAATTTTACGTCTAAATCCAGCATCCCCGATGGGAAATGGGATAACGTTGACACTGTAGATCAACGAGAGATTCCAATGGCCGACCAAACTGCTTTTTCCCTTTCACGACGCGATGTCATCCGTGGCGCAACTGCCGCCGCCGCCGTGGGAGCGTTGGCTCCCCTTGCCAACGCGGTTGATTCCCCGAGTTGGAAACGCATGTCCCAATCTCCAAACGATCGGCTGACTCTAGGCTTGATCGGGTGTGGAGGCATGGGCGCGGCTAATATGCGGAGTCTGATGGGCTTTGCTGATGTTGAGGTTGCCGCCCTTTGCGACGTCGATTCTCGAAGAATCACGGGCGATTTCAAGACGGTGAAGGACAAGTACGGCAAGGATCCAGCGGTTTATTCCGACTATCGTAAGATCCTCGATCGCAAGGATATCGACGCCGTTATCGTTGGCAGTCCCGATCATTGGCATGCGCTTCATTTCATCCACTCCTGCGAGGCAGGGAAGGATAGTTATTGCGAGAAGCCATTATCCCACAATTTGGTGGAGGCGGTCCACATGGCGGGGGCCCAGGAAAGATTCAAGCGGATCGTCCAAGTAGGTACGTGGCAGCGGAGCGGCAAGGAGTTCACCGA
>JACMJO010000448.1 GCA_014380605.1 Fimbriimonadaceae bacterium
CCAAGCAAATGGTTCGCACCTTTACTCTCTCCACTCTGCCTAGCTAATCTGGGTCAGCTATCCCGAGTCCAGACAATCCACGAAAAAAATCTCATCTACCGTGATATCAAGCCAGATAATTTTCTCATCGGCCGGCCGAACAGCAAGGCGGCTAATGTCATCCATGTGATCGATTTTGGCATGGCGAAACAATACAGAGATCCAAAGACCAAGCAACACATTCCATACAGAGAACGAAAATCACTTTCCGGCACTGCAAGATACATGAGCATCAACACGCATCTGGGCCGAGAGCAGTCGCGAAGGGATGATCTAGAAGCCTTGGGGCATGTCTTCATGTACTTTTTACGAGGAGGTTTGCCATGGCAGGGCCTGAAGGCGGCTACCAACAAGCAGAAGTATGAGAAAATCGGCGAGAAGAAACAGACTACAGCCATCAAGGATCTGTGCGATGGTTTTCCAGGTATGTTTTAGTTGCCGCGTCGAGCGGATTGTACAAAGTTGACGTCTCTCGCAGAGGAATTCAACAAATACCTGAGCTATGTTAGAAATCTTGGATTCGAGGATACCCCCGATTACGACTTCCTCCGTGATCTCTTCACCCAGGCGGCTCGAAATGCGCACGAGCTCGAAGATGGCGAGTACGACTGGATGAAGCTGAACGGTGGAAGAGGATGGGAGTCGAAGGGCTCCGCTGCCAACCATCATCACGCCGTGAACGCAGCCCCGGAGGCCTCAAATAGAGCATTAGTTGGTGCACCAGGTGTCCGTGGTGCAGATGGCAGACCGTCCAAAACGGACGCTCGAGGAGCAATCTCTGCCGATCGTTTAAACGCAGCGCAGCCCCCGCCCCCCGGCTCACCGGCGAAGCCCGGACAAGCAGCTCTGGGGAAGACTCCGCGCGACCGAGGAAGCGGGTCCGGCGCGGGGGCGACGAATTTGCCAAAGAGGAACAGCAGGCCTACGATACAGATCAACGCCTTCACGCCCTCTACGACCATGCCGGCCCCGAACCAGACCAGTAATTTGGACCTGACCTCTCCAGCAAGGCCGAGTCCCGCAGCGGGCGCTCTGCAGAGCAATCAAGCCCGGGCTCCAAATGGACAGCAGCAAGAACCTCAACCGAAGTTCATGCAAAAGTTGATGAAAACTCTATGCTGTGGTGGGTCAAGATGAGCATAGCCATCGATTGCCACGGCTGG
This sequence comes from Fimbriimonadaceae bacterium, assembly GCA_014380605.1. Taxonomy (GTDB): domain Bacteria; phylum Armatimonadota; class Fimbriimonadia; order Fimbriimonadales; family Fimbriimonadaceae; genus 55-13. The sequence goes on from JACMJO010000448.1 coordinate 1,203, forward strand.
CTGACCTGGTTTCCAGCTTGAGCCCAGGATGAGACCAGGGAAAGGGTTGACGCCTCAAGGGTGTTGATTGACAGCCAAAGTTACGCTACCGAATTCTCGATTCCCCCAAATAGGTCCTGTCTATCTACCGGCACAATCAATCCTCCTTGCGATAGACTCCCGACTTTATCTTTCTTGTGGCATACCCGATGAGCTACCTACGTCGCCCATTTGCGCTTTGTCCTTTTCTGCCGCCTCAATATCACTGGAGCGGTCTTTGCGACTTGATTCATTGAGTCAGGCACTCGATGTCGAATGA